>CALIMV010000433.1 GCA_938045275.1 uncultured Granulosicoccaceae bacterium | reverse complement strand
ACCACACTTGAAGAAGCAATCCTTGCGCACGGTGGAGAAGCCGAGCAATCACAAATCGAATTTTTCAACATGTCTGTTGAAGATCGACAAGCAATACTTGCTTTTTTGAATAATCTTGTGTTGTTTTTCCCTGCTGACGAGCTATTCGAATAATCATTGATAGTCGACTGTGTATTAACCCGAGCCCTCACCAAATCATTACACGTGATGGCTTGGGTATCTACTTATATCACAAGAAATCACTCAGGTCTGACGAGATCTTGACTCAAAACCAAGCTGTTTTTAATAGTGCTTATCTAGCAAAGTAAGAGTTGACTCTTCCGGTTTGCCATTCAAAAAACAGGCTTTAGCTGAATAAACTCCTCTTTCGAATATTCCTTTTTGTTTTATTCCGTCAGTCTCTCAAAATCGCGCTTAAATTGACAGTACCGAGTGGAAAACATCTTTCTTACTTTTATAGTCCAAATTACTCGATATTTCGTGTTTGCTACAGAGCCTTTGGGCTATGCGTATTTTTTCATTACTGGTACTTTCCCTAGCTAGTGATACCTCTTATATACGAGCTTGTTCTCGATTGCTATGGTTCAAACACACAATCAAAAATGTATAGTTTATGTATAAGAATTGGGTTAATTCTCCAACCAAACCCATATAAAACCGGCTTTTCATTGAATTTGAAGAACTAAGCACAAATCATTTAGAATAAAACGTTGGTCCGAGCAAATTTGAAGAACAAAACAACAACTATTTGCATGGAAATACGCTAACCAGAGAATATGCATATGAATCGAACCCTTCACACTTTATTGAATAAAACGACGTGCTTGCTGACAACTGTATTATTAATTAGTGCTTGCGGCTTGCTGCCAACAGTAATTCCAGACTCGCAGCGAGTTCAGTCAGACATTTACGACGGAAACTATTCGATGGAGGTACAGAAATTTCATGGACAGCAAAGTAGATCCGGTACAAGGTACACATGTAAACTGAATAAGTATAAGGCCTTTATGAAAGTGGCCGATGGTATCGTTTCGTATAACTATAAAAATAAAACGACTAAGACCAATGTTAGTGACAAGGGGTTGTTCATGTTGATTGTGCCAACTGACCAGTCTTATAATCGTATTGGCGGTGTTTCAGCAGAATCAAATAAAATAGTACTTGTCTTTAGCGGTAATCTTTCCAACCTCGATAGGTCTGGTTCATATGTTTTGGGTAAGAAAGGAAATGCCAATGACGGTTGTACTACGAAATTGAAGATCGCGAAAATCTAAATTGAATTTGAACTGATGAGAATTACCCTATTGAGGTCAAGCTAACAATACAGAGCGAGCACAGCCTGAAAATTTTTATCCTGTTCGACCTCGATGGTGTCTTAGTTGATACTGAATACTGGTACTTTAAAGCTGGACAAGTTGCTTTATCCGAAGTTGGTATTCATTTGGAGAAAAACGAATACCTGCACAACATGACGCAAGGACTAGGGACTTGGGCACATGCAAGGGCTGCAGGAATTAGTGAGCAGACTATTAATAAGCTGCGACTTAGACGAGACGCGTTGTATCAAAATTACCTGCGTACCGAGTCTATACAAATCGAGGGAATTGAGGAAATACTTTCCGAGTTATCTACATCTGTTCGTATGGCTATCGTGACAACTTCAAAAAAATCTGACTTTGATATTATTCATGAAAAGCAAAACATGCGGCAGTTTTTTGATTTTGTGCTGGTTCGCGAAGACTACGAATTCTCCAAGCCACATCCTGAACCCTATTTAACAGGGCTGAAGCGCTTTGGTGCTAAAAAGAATGAGACCTTAATTGTTGAGGACTCAATGCGAGGACTAAATTCAGCACTAGCTGCAGATATTGATTGCGTCATAGTTCACAACTCATTCACAAAATCCAATGCGTATCCCGGAGCGCGTTATGAAATCGAAACACTAGAGGAATTAAAGGCAATTCTAAATGATGAATATTTATAGACACTTTTCGTATGGAATGATTCGACCTAAACAGCAACCTGATCACTACCTTTCAACTGCAATCTACTTCGAGCATCATCGGGTGTGGCTACATCAAGTGAAAGTCCTTCAATCAGCAAGCGCGCCTTTTGAACTTGATCGGCGTTGGATTTAGCCAGCTCCCCAGGGGCTATCCATAAAGAATCTTCCAGACCAACACGAATATTAGAACCCTGCGCCAACCCCATTGATGCCAGAGGAAATTGATTTCGCCCCGCACCTAAAATAGACCATTGATAGTCATCACCAAACAAACGATCGGCCGTGCGTTTCATGTGCATCAAGTCTTCCGGGTGTGCACCAATACCCCCTAACAATCCAAATACAGATTGAATAAAGAGTGGCGTTCTAGCCAGCCCTCGATCAACAAAGTGTGCAAGATTATAAAGATGTGAAATGTCATAGCATTCAAACTCGAAACGCGTGTTGTTGTCGTTACCAATGTTCAAAATAGTTTCAATGTCTTTAAACGTATTTTTGAACACAAGATCGCGCGAATTCTCAAGGTGCTCGCGCTCCCATTCGTGTTTAAACTCTGAAAAACGATTCAACATGGGATACAGACCAAAATTCATCGACCCCATGTTCAACGATGCCACTTCTGGTTTGAACACGGTCGCGGGTTGCATGCGCTCCTGAACGGTCATATGCGGACTGCCGCCCGTGGTGATATTAATCACCGCGTTCGTCTCGCGTTTGATGCGCGGCAAGAATTTCGCAAATACATCAGGGTCTTGTGTTGGACGTCCGGTATCTGGGTCGCGTGCATGCAAATGCAAAATAGCCGCACCTGCCTCAGCGGCGGCGATGGCCGCATCAGCGATTTCATCTGGCGTGACTGGAAGGTTGGGTGACATACTGGGCGTGTGAATCGCACCGGTAACAGCACAGGTAATAATGACTTTGCGTTTTTCCTTGGCCATGACTGTTTAGTTCTCTTGTTTACTCTCTTGTTTATATCTGTGCGCGATCAGCGCAGCGAGGCGGTTATCACGCCATACTTGACGTTCACTGATATTATCGATGTCAAGTATTTCACGACGCGTTTTGTCAAGTATAGCAATTGCTTTTTCATCCCAATCGGGCGCCACGGCCTGGGCATCGACCATCTCTCGATACATAGGGCCATAACGCTGTGCGTAATCAGCAATTCCAGCAGGCGCATTGAGATCAATTGTTTCGAGGGGCCCCATAAACGACCACCGTAAACCCAGTCCATCACGCACCGCTTTATCGATATCCTCAGCTGTAGCATAACCACCCTGAGCCAACCGTAAAGCTTCATTCAATAATGCACCTTGCAGACGATTCAAAATGAAACCCGGAATCTCTTTTTGTACGATAATGGGCGTTTGATTTACCGCTGTCATGATGTCATGAACGGTTTGTGTTATTGCAGGGTCAGTGAATTCCGACGGTGAGATTTCTACCAGAGGTACTAAATGTGGCGGATTAACCGGGTGCGCAACCAACGCTCTGTGCCGACCTTTTAAATGTGCAGCAAATTCTGATGTCATAAACCCTGACGTTGAGCTTGCAAGAATAGTGTTAGACGAGCTTACCTTATCCAGTTCACTAAACAATGCCTGTTTAGCTTCAAGCATCTCCGGGCCGCATTCCTGCACATAGTCAACGCTTTGCATCGCGGTTTCCAGATCAGCTTCATAGCTGATTTTGTTAATAATATCTTCTGTGTTAGCGCATAGTTCCAGGGCTACCATCATTTTCAATTGCGCAGCTATTGCATCACTAGCAGCATCCAGAGCGGTGATGTGAAGATCGTACAATTTGACTGACCATCCAGCACGAGCAAATACAATAGCCCAACCTCGCCCAATCAGGCCCGCACCAATTATTGCCACAGCCCTCTGTGCGTTGTGCCGTGCCGTCTTGGGTGCAATCAATGTCGAGTTATGCTCTGAATTTTTAACTGCTTCATTCATTTGGGTAATCTTTTCTCCAAGTCAACCGTTGGGCAATCATAATGATCGGGGCATTAGTATTTCCTGAGTATTTGACACATCAAATCGGTGGAGCCGCGCGCTCTGTGATCAGCTGTCCGGCGGTCATTCTCTCTCGGTGAATCATATACAGCCCAGCACCGATAATAATGGCAATGCCTATCAGGCTCAGGGCGTTAGGGAAATCGTTAAAAACCAAATAACCTAACAAGGTCGCTACCGGCAACTCAAAATACTGCAGCGGGGCCAGCGTGGCCGAAGGCGCTAACGACAGCGCGTAAGTCATCATGATGTGACTCAGTGTGGCGAAGAACCCAGCGCCAAAGAGCCACAGCCAGGCAATTCCTTTTGGCCAAACTGGATCAAATAATTCAGAACCAGAGCCTTGGGCAAGCAATAATACGGGTATACAAAACAAGCTGGCGATCAGGCCGGTATGGAATTGCATGGCCACAGGATGCATTTGGCGTGACAGCCCTCGTGTCACAAGAATGTAGAAAGCGAAAGCCACTGCCGTACCAAGCGGGATAAGCGCAACTGCTCCAAAAGCTGCAAAGCTAGGTTGAATCACGAACAAGACGCCGACAAATCCTACAAAGCACGCCCCAATGCGACGAGGACCAACATCTTCGCCTAAGTAAAATTTACCGAATAACAACACGATGAAAGGTGCCACGAACACAATCGCCAGTGCATCGGCAAGTGGCATCACGCGGATCGCAGTGATGAAACAAAAGGTGGCAAAAAGCAAAAGTAACGCGCGAAAAATCAACGGCAACCAGTGCTCACGCGCCACGCGCATGGATACTCGCATGACCCCGATAAAAGGAGCCATCAACGCACACTGCACAACAAAGCGCGCTGCCGTAATCTGCCCAACCGGCACGCTGGAGGACGCAAGCTTTGCCGCCACGTCCAGCAAGGGAGCGGTTAAACAAAAACCAAGCATCAGCGCGACACCGGTAAGAATGTTGTCCGTGGAGGGGGCCGAAGATGTTGTGTTTGTCATGGCTTTTGCTCGCGTTTATTCCGGAACAAGTTCCATGAAAAATTGGTTTAGCAAGGTTCGACTAGTTCGACTGCTACGCCCCTTTCTCACACCGGCGGCGCAGACTCGAGTTTATCAGAACTTCCCTAACCGCTTATCTACGAGAGGCATCGCCAAGCCTCATTTATTCTAATTTCTGACACAACTCATCGGAGTTATCCTGCCGATCAACAAATTCGGCGCGAATTAATTACTAACGCCTGCCAATTGGAGTAACTTATCCGTCAGCCAAACACAGAACCATTAATATTCACCACGCAGATACCTGGCCTCCAGATGCTCTATAAGCGACTCCGCTTGCGTTACTGAACCCGTGGCGCTTTGCATCAATTCCTGAGATTCAAGTTCGCAACCTTTTGACCAGATCTGATTTGACAACCAGTCTCTAACAAACTTCACATCACCCTTGCTGAATCGATCTTGCCAGTCAGTGTGTTCTGCTTTTATCTTTGCAAAGATCTGTGCAGCGTTTATCGCCCCGATGGTGTAAGACGGGAAGTAGCCGAACGCACCGTCAGTCCAGTGGATATCCTGCATACAGCCGTTGGTATAGTCCCCCGTCGTATCAATACCGAGATAGGACATCATTTTTTCATTCCAGAGTTCCGGAATATCTTCGGGTTCTATTTCACCGTTAATCAATACGCTTTCAATCTCGTAGCGCAACATCACGTGTAAGAGATAAGTCACTTCATCTGCTTCGACTCTTATTTTACCCGGTGCAACTCTAGTGCCGATTTCCCACAGATCACTTGCACCCATATAGTGGGCTGCCGGTAGGTGATGATGTATTTTCTCTGTGAGAAAGTGCATAAACGCCTTTGAACAGAAGATCTGTTTTTCAAACAGAAGGCTCTGGCTTTCATGAATACACATGTTACGAGATTCACCAATGGGCAGACCTTTGAAGTTCTCTGGCAACATGCTTTCATAGCTGGCGTGACCAACCTCATGCGCTGTTCCCGCCAGGCTGTCAAGAAAAGTATCGGCCTCATACCTTGTGGTGATTCTGGAATCCCCTGCACTGCCAGTGCTGAACGGATGCATGCTCTGATCAAGCCTGCCAGCTTCAAAGTCAAAACCCAGGGTGGCGAGCATCTCTTTATTTAGACTTATCTGGTTTTCTATGGGGTATTCTGCTTGTTGTGCTACCTTCAGCGGGCCTTGTTCTTCTACAACACGCTGCAAAAGACCTGGAAGCACTGCACGCAGTTTTTTAAAAACCGAATCGATCAATGCTTCACTATCCCCGTGACAATGCAACGCGAGCATCGCTTCATAAGGTGTTTTAGCACCACTTGCTTGCTGTCTTAACGTTGCTTCGCGTCTGGAAATCTCCACCACTGGTTTAAAATTCTTTAGGAACCCCTGCCAGTCGTTGGCAGCACGCTGAGTTCGCCAGCCCATCTCGCACTTGGAGCCTGCCACAATTTGGCTCTTTACCAGCTCTGCAGGCAGGCAATTGGCATTTCGCCAGACTCGCTTCATTTCACGAATACTTAACTCGTTATCACCAGCACCTTCTGCCTCTGCCAGCCAAGCTTCAACTTCCGGTGCGGTTAATTTCGCATGACACAGACCGGCAAGTTCAGCAATCGAGCCCGATCGGCTATCACTACCCTTTGGCGGCATCATCACCATCTGATCCCAGTTTAAGTAGGTGATGGCGTGCTCCAGTTTATCGATCTCACGGAACCGCTCGCATAGGTTTTCGTAGGCAGAATGTGTCATGTCAGGCTCTGGTCGTGTGGCTGATTAAGTGGTAAGTGCTTCGTTGGTGGTTAGTGTTTTTTCGTTGCGCTGTTAGTTTTTTACTTCATCCAAAATGAGTTTAGCCGCTCTATGGCCGATCATCATGCTGGGTGCATTCGTATTAGCCGATGTAATACTCGGCATGACTGAGGCATCGGCCACCCACAACGCGTCAACACCGCGTAATTGCAAGGTGTTGGTGACAGGCGTTTTTTGCTCGCCCATGGCCAATGTGCCTACCGGATGATATGCCGTGCCAGAACGTGCTCGAACATGTTCTGTTATTGCTTCATCACTGGTAACAGACGGCCCTGGATAAACTTCCGGTGCTCGCCTGTCCCCCATTGGCGCATTGGCGAGTAGCGCTCGTAAACGGCGGAAACCACCGACCAGTGTTCGTACATCCTGTTCTTCTTTAAGCACGCCAAGGTCGATGTTGGGTGTTGCACGAGGGTCAGCTGATGACAAGGTCAGAGAACCTCGAGAAACAGGTCGGCAGACACCCACGTCGGCAAAGTAGCCCGAGCCGGATGTTATAGACTTGCCTTTGTATCCCATCATGTAGGGAATAAAGTGCACCTGACATTCCGGCCTGTCGTCATCGGCAGTGACAGGGTTGACCCGAAAGAACGCACCAGCTTCAACAAAGTTTGATGTTAGCCTGCCTCTACGTTGAGCAAGCCATTGAATTGGCGACGCCGCCCACTGCATAGTCTGACTCCAAACCAGGCCATAACCTGAATGGCGACCTTCATGATGCATACCAATAACCGGATGATCTGACAGGTTCTGTCCCACTTGTGGTGAATCGACATTGACATCGATACCAAGCTGGGTCAATTGCGCTGCAGGCCCGATACCAGAACGCATCAGTATTGAGGGCGACCCGATACTGCCGGCACTCAAAACAATGCCACGCCGCGCATTTATCACTCTGCCGTCGACTAATTCAACACGCTTCGCACGACCACTTTCAAATGAAATACGATTTACATTAGCACCGGTGATAACTTTTAAGCCATGAGTACGCATCGCAGGTCGTAAGAATGCATCTGCTGCAGACCAGCGTCTCCCATTTCTACTGTTGGTATTGAACAAGCCAGCGCTTTCACGCTCAGGTGTTGGTGGTGCATCGCTGTTAGCACGAAACGATTTTGCAAAGGCCACAGACAAAGGATGCGGCGTTGGTATTTGTTGAGGCTGCATCCGTTGCTCAATGTCGATGAAGTCTTGTTCAACATCTTTCCAGCGCCAGCCCGGTTGTTGCCAGTTATCAAAATCGTCTGCTCGCCCCCGGAACCAAACCATTGAATTGATCGAACTGGAACCGCCAACCATCAACCCGCGATTGATTTTGAAGACTCGATTATCCGCGTTGGTTTGTGGTGTGGATTTAAAGTTCCAGTCGCGCTTACTGCCCATGGTATAAAGCAGACCGAAAGGAATTTTTACCTGTGGCACTGCATCGCCAGGCCCGGCTTCGAGCACGCACACAGAGCCAATACGAGCTTGTGCCAAACCAGCGGCTACTGCACATCCGGCAGAGCCTGCACCTATAACGATAAAATCGAAGTCCACTTATGTTCAGGTTTGTTAGTCGAATTGGTTGATCGCTTTATAGCATTCAAATTGATTTTCCTCAATTGAAAACCCATGCCCCTCATTGTTGAAGCTCTCCGGTAGAGCCCGTCTCTTCAACACCTAAAAATCCACCCGATTGCCGCGACCACAGACTGGCATAGACACCTCGACTTGCCAACAGTACATCATGTGAGCCCTGTTCAATCACTCGACCCTTGTCGAGCACGACAATGCGGTCCATTTGTGCGATGGTTGACAAGCGATGTGCAATGGCAATGACTGTCTTGCCTTGCATCACTCCGTACAGTGTTCGCTGGATTGTTTGCTCAACCTCTGAATCCAGTGCAGAAGTAGCCTCATCGAGTACCAGAATCGGGGCATCTTTCAAGATCACGCGGGCAATAGCAATTCGCTGGCGCTGGCCGCCAGAAAGTTTGACACCGCGCTCACCGACAAATGCATCATACCCACGTCTGCCGATAGGATCGGCAAGATCCCTGATGAACTCATGCGCTTCGGCCCGCTTTGACGCCTGAATCATCATTGCATCGGTAGCCTCCGGCCTGCCATAGTTAATATTGGCTCGCACCGAGCGGTGTAGCAAAGAGCTGTCTTGCGATACCATGCCAATCATGCTGCGCAGGCTATCTTGAGTAACCTGGCTGATATCTTGATTATCAATATAGATTTGACCGTTTTCTACATCGCTAAATCTCAATAGCAAATTGACCAGGCTTGACTTGCCAGCACCTGATCGCCCTACCAATCCAACTTTCTCACCAGACTCAATAGTTAGCGACACGCCGTCAAGCCCACCTACACCTTTACCGTAGTGGTGTGACACATCTCGAAATTCGATCTGAGCTCCGCTGACAACCAATGGACTTGCATCGTTTTTGTCGGTAACAGCTTGAGCAACGGATAGCGAGCGTAATCCTTCGCGAATAGTTCCTGCATGTTCAAATAGTCTGATGACCACCCAGGTAATCCAACCGCTCATACCATTAAGCCGAATCGTTAATGCAGCTGCTGCGGCAACTTCTCCAATGGTTACAGTCTGATGAATCCATAGCCAAATGGCCAGCGACATGACACTGGTAATCAATATGCCATTGAGTATATTGAGTCCAAAACTCAGTTCGGTCATCAGACGCAGGAAACGTTGAAATCGCAGTCGCAAACGACGCAATGCCGAAAGCGCGTATCGTTGCTCACGCTGCCCATGAGAAAACAGCTTGACGCTCTCGATATTGGCGTAGGCATCAACCAATCTCCCGGTAACCAATGATCTGGCGTCAGACCACTTTTCCGATGCACGGGCTACTCGCATAGCAATGTTGCGCACATAGAGGATATAGAAAATCAGCCAGATACCTAGCGGTAATGATAGTCGCCAATCAATCTGCCCCATCAGAACCATTGCGCCCAGCACGTAGGTTACGGCGAACCAGATACCTTCAAATGACATGTAAACAGCGTCTTCAACAGCACCGCCCATTTGCATAACCCGATTCGACAAGCGTCCAGCAAAGTCGTTCTGGAAGAAACTTGAAGACTGACCAAGCAAATGTTTATGAGCACGCCACCTCACCTGTTCTTGCATATTGCCGGCAAGCGTTTGTTCAAGCAGCAAGTGATTGAGTGCAATAACTACGGGGCGCAGGCAAAGAATGAAGGCTACAGCCATCATTAACTCCCAGGCATGGTCGCTCCAAAACGACTGCGGTCCGGCCGCATTCATCAAGTCAATGATGCGACCTGAATAAAAAATCAGACCCGATTCCATTAACGCGACTGCAATGCCACTTAGCGCAAGCCACGGTAGAACATGCTTAAAAGGTGCTATCTGGGTTTTTACATAGGCCCACAGCGCTACAGGAGGTGTTTTTTCCTCAAACGGCTGAAAGGGATCGATTAGGTTTTCAAACTTGCGAAACACGTTGGGCGCTCCTTATGAGCAAAAACTGAAGTAACGAAGACGGACCGGCTTTACTAGCTCAGCCCACACAGAATCTCAGGCTGGCTAGCCGGTTGAGTTGATTCTGTTTGATATCATCGATACTTCTCCAACGAGTTGTGTGCATATCCTAGCACGACAGTTGGATCTTATTGCAAGTCATTTTGGTAAAAAATTAAAGTTGTAACCTTAAGTTGAGAATACGATGTTGAAGCCGTGCCTTTATCAAAATTAGCAGTATCTCGCTGTCGACGAATAACTGACAGAAGGTAGCTCAGCGTTCGCCAGAAGGTGTTTGAAGCTGATTTTTATACTGTCAAGCTAAGATAAAATGTTGAGCTTGACCCGGCGATCGCTCGCACAGATCTTCATTCAGAATGAGTCATGTCAGGCTCCGATCGTATGACTGGTTAACGCGTTGATAGATTCTCACTTGCTGGAAATAGTTTCAAGATACCTAGTTTCATTGCAAGATGAGTTGCCTCAGCTATCGTGGAAATATCCAGTTTTTCATAAATCTTGGAGATGTGGGTTGAAGCTGTGTTGTGACTGATTTTCAATGCTTTACCCACCTCTTTTCTTGTATAGCCACGAGCAATAAGCGTGAGTACCTGGCACTCCCGATTAGTTAATTCAGTATGTTTCATTCGATGTTTTTTTTGTTCGGACTCGTGTTTGGCGTTGATTTCGTATATTAGTTTCTCGCGTTCCGCCCAGCTAAGCCTATCTAGCATATTCCTAACTAAACAGAAGGATTCCGAATAATGGGTTTCATGTGTACTAATCATTTATCTCTCCTAAACTACGCTGCAAAAACATAGGTATATTTGCGCCATTAATATTTTCTAATACCACAAGTTTCGATTTTACTGTTCGGGCAGTTGGGATTAAATCGTACGACCGTTGATCCAACGTAAATCGTGTGTAAATGGGGTGTTAAAGACTGTGTGGACAGCTCTAACGGTAAATTTCCGTTTGAAATGGAGAACGCAGCGCCTGTTGTTTTGAAGCTAAATCTCCGGTTGGTAGAACTGATTAACATACCGCTAAAGGCGCTGTCAGTTATTGCTGTATAAATCTGACAGCTCGCCAAGGCATAAGCGTTTGCGCTTAAAACGAGTACGACTGGCTCTACTCTAACTGGGTGAGATACTTTATCAACCTCCAATGTTAATTTCACCAATGATTTCGTATGCACTATCGCTACGGGAATTCAATGTGTTTGCAAATGTTTGTGTGTAATTCAAAAAAACAACATTGCAGATCATGCCCGACAACCAACCACAAGCCGGTACCTGAAATTGACTATGACGTGTGCGGGGCATTGTGTGACCACACCGGTCGTACGACCGGATTACTAGGCAACTCATAAGGAGAAAGTCATGACCGAATTAAGTAGCTTCAACGATAGTTACAATTACGTCGATAAAACGACGGGACGGAAAGTAGCCTTCAATGCCAAAGATGACGAGGCAATGGTTTCATTTGCCAGCGGAACTCGCTCTGAAAATGCCAGTGCGCTCACGCAGGCCACACCCAATCTTTCTGTAAGTGAAGGTATCGATCTTGAGCAGGGTTTCGCTGCCATTCAAGTCTCCCGCACCCAGGGGTCAGACCAGATGGCCCAGCAGTTAGATGCCAATCCGAATATCACTCACTCTGTACCAGTTATGCTAGACGAATACGGTGCTGCACGTTACTTTGTACCGGATCGCATCACCGTGCAATTTCAGTCTGATGTCGATGATGACAAAGCCCAAGCTCTGATTGAAGAACAGGGCAGCTCGGTGCTGCAAGTTCAACGAACACCAGGGTATTACACGATTTCAGTGCCAGATGGGCAAGGAATATTCGAAACGATTCGCCAGTTCAGCGCACTCAGTGAAGTGACTTTCGCCGAACCAAGTGAGGTCAGCTTCAACAGCGCACTTGCCTACATACCCAACGATCCGGATTTCAATGATCTCTGGGGACTGCGTAATACCGGTCAGACAGTCAACGATATAACGGGAACCTCTGGTGCAGATATCAAGGCTACCAATGCCTGGGATATCACGAGAGGACATAGCGACGTGATCGTGACTGTTATCGATACCGGGGCCGACATGGACCACGTGGATCTGCAGACCAACATCCTGCCACGCGGTAACGAAGACTGGGATTTCGCCAATGCGAATGATGGCAACCCCGAGGATCAAGACTCTGATAGCCACGGCACCCATGTTTGTGGGACAGCGGCTGCGGTTGACAATGCAGCAGGCATTATTGGTGTTGCGTCGCAATGCCAGCTGATGCCTTTGCGCATAAACCTGACCACCGGCATGAACCAGAATCGCGCAGACGCTATCAATTACACGGCCCGCCAGGCAATTGCCAATCCTGACAGACGGTACGTGATCAACTGTAGTTGGCGCATGAATGGTGACCACACGGGTGTTCGCACTGCAATTCAAAACGCCGTGCGCAATAATGTGCTAGTTGTGTTTGCCGCAGGAAACGCCAACTCCAATACAGATGTCACTCCGCAATTTCCGGGTGTTTATCCGGATGTCATATCCGTAGCGGCAACAGATCAGAATGATCGCAGGGCAAGTTTTTCGAACTTTGGCACCAATGTCGACGTGGCTGCACCGGGAGTCAATATTTTCTCAACAATACGCGACAACGCCTATGGTTTTCTAGACGGAACATCGATGGCAGCGCCTCATGTAGCAGGCCTGGCAGCTTTGGTCTGGTCGAGAAACAGCGGCCTTAGTAATGCTCAGGTACGTCAGATTATCGAAGACAGCTGCGACAATATCGATGCAGTTAATCCTAACCATGTCGGTTTGCTGGGTGCCGGTCGCATCAACGCCCTTGATGCTGTGAAATTGGCATCAGAGGGCCCTTCATTGCTCGCAGGTACTGTTACCCTGCAGCAGCGCAGTAGCGGCAGATTTGTTGATGCCCACGAACATGCGGGCGAAGATTTCAGATTGGTGACACGCGTGGCGCAGAACAATGACACACAGCGTTGGGTGATTAACCCGATCGGGCTTGTCTGCACCATGCAACAAAAGAGTAACAACCGATTTGTTGACGCCCACGAGCATGATGAAGAGGACTTCCGCCTCGTTACTCGAAGCTCTCAAGGTAACGATACCCAGGCCTGGGCCTTTTTACCAAGTGCGGGCCACTTCGCAACCTACACGATTCAGCAACTATCCAATGGCCGCTATATCGACGCCCATCAACACTCGGGAGAAGATTTTCGGCTGGTAACGCGCAATGCTCAGCACAACGATACACAACGCTGGATTCTGTCTCAGGTCGGTGACAGCTACACTATTCGTCAGCGCAGCAGCGGACGGTTTGTGGATGCGCATGAGCACTCGGGTGAAGACTTCAGACTAGTGACACGCGAAGAGCAGAACAATACGACTCAGCAATGGAAGCTGAATACCATCGGCTATATCTGTACGATTCAGCAACTCTCCAGTGGCCGATTTATAGATGCACATGAGCACTCGGGAGAGGACTTTCGTTTGGTCACTCGCGCGGCACAGCTCAATGACACCCAAAAATGGGTAACGCGTCGTGTCGGTCACAACCAGTACACGTTACAGCAGTTGTCCAATGGACGTTTTGTCGATGCACACGAGCACTCCGGTGAAGACTTTCGATTAGTCACCCGTGACGCCCAGAGTAACGATACTCAGCGCTGGATTATCGAACCGGTAGGTGCTGACCAGAACGTTGTGCTAGCGGATGCTTCCGATAATGTTGTTGGCAGACGGGTTGCTGAACCTGCCTAGTCCGGAGTAATTATGAAACGCCGAATCCTTTCTCTGGAAGGATTCGGTGATTTCAATAGCCGCCGCATTTACCCACAGTTAACGTTAGGTTAACGGTCGTGCGATTTAATTCTAGCTGTCCAGACAAACACGTCTGGCCTTTCGCCACTTTGGTACAGAATCATGGAAAACAACCTGGGTAACCAGATGCAGGCCTCAGAGTATGATTTTAACGCTCTAATCGATGCGAAATTTTTAACTTACCCTAAAAATGGGAAACTCAGTGACTGCAGTACTTAAAGGGAAAGTGGTCGATAAGAATCACAATCCTATGATGGGTGCGGCGGTGATCATTACTAAATCACCTGCTGGAGTTCGAGAAATAGCCGTTTTAACCGATCAAAAAGGAGATTTTATCCTGTTTGATTTATTACCAGGTTCTTATGAATTGACTGCAAATACAATGGAGGGAGCGATGGGATATTTAGCTTTAAATATTGTCGAGGACGATGTTCGGTATGTCAAAATAGTGACGCGATTTGCAGCGCACGACGACCGATGAATTGTATAACAACCGAAATTCGGGATTTACTGTGTTGTTTACACGGGTTACCTTTGACCCAATATAGTGATGTGTCGTGCCCATACTTATTTCAAGTATATATTTTTACGTAATAACTCCAACAAATCTGAGGAACACAGAATGACAGAAATGGAACAAAAGACCGAATACACTGAAGAGAGCCAAGGAACTCAAATGAAACCTGGTTCGTTCAATTTAACAAACGATAAATCTTTGGTTGAATTTGGAAAGTTAGTTAAGACGTGGTCTAAAGAACCCGAGAATCGACCAACTAATCTGGCGGAATTTGAAAAACAGCTCATTGCAAAAAATATCCAGTACGAACTTTCAGGCGATATTGAGAATATTCGTTTAATAGATCGTGAGGAGAACGTATTTTCAATTCTGCTACCGCTAGCAAGCAGGTTACGGTCATCGGAAAAAGACGTGAAATATTCTAATGGTTCTAAGCAACCGTCAACAGAACAGTACTCTTACCCCCTACCAAGAGGCTACGCGAGATTGCGCATCAATACGGAAGTCGAGCCTGCACAAATTGAGGGAATGTGGGGTTGTGACTGGGATTCATTTAACGGTTATGAAGAACTCGATGATTTCCGAGTCGGCGACTATTGTTCTTCTCAGTGCGCATAGCTTTTCCGGATTAAGTATTAATGTTCCATGCAGGATATTAAGGCATCCCGAAAACGATTTTTTGCTGCGGTGTCTTTAATCGGAAAACTGGATAGGGTCCATTCTAAAACAGCATCAGCGGTGCATGGACCCGATCCACACCAGTTTTCAGCACAGACACTAACGTATTTTTGAAAAACCTCTTTTGCCGCCGACAAATTTCCCAGTCTTGCCATCGATGCTGCTCGCCATGCGGCAATGTTGTAGAGAACAGTATCTGAGTTTAAACAAGCCTCCAGACATCCTTCGTCATCACCAATCAGAAAACGTATTGTTGCATGATATCCCCAGTGAAAAGGTTCGTTAGTCCAACCCATTTTCAAGGAGCGATTCGCAAGATTATTGGCAAGTTCATAGTTACCGCAAAATGATTCACCCAACGCGCTTGATAACGTGGTCCACGGATCGTAGGAATTTAAATTTCTAGCCGTTTTGAACGCATATTCGCCAGTTTGATGGTTACCAAGCAAAACGTTGGACCATGCCTTGCATAAGTGCGCTTGACAATCGAGGGGATCTATTGAAATAGCCTTGTTTGCTATATGCACCGCCTCTGTAATCGCCTTTGTATCGGGTGGGATTCCTGGAAAAGCAAGGTGTTTAGCATTACTGGCTTGGGCCAGACTCGTATAGGCTCGTGTAAAATTTGGTTCTTGTTCGGTGAGTCTTTTGAATAGCCTGGTGGCGCTTTGCCAATTATTTTCCCGAAACGTGAACAATAACCGCTGCCCAATCAACCAAGCGTCGAAACCGCTGGCAGTAGACACTTCTTGGCCTGCGCTTTCAATGAGCCTGCTACGGGATATGTTTATGTTTGTCGAACCGCCAATTTCGGCAATCGTTTCTGTCAGAATTTGAAGCCATTGCGTACTAAGGCTATTGTATGTTTCGCTCCACACAATCTCATTGCTGGTTTCACGAATTAAACTGACTGATATTTTGGTTTTTTCTGCCTGTTGAATTGCCACTACAGGCAAGCGATAGTCAGCTACTATTTTATCCTTGGTAGCATGTTCGCCATCCAGCACCCGCCATTCTCGGAATTTAGCAAGGCGTGACATCAATTCGCCCCTGAACCCGCGTAAAATGGGTTGCATACTCGATTCAATGAGTTCCAGATCAAAAGGCCCGACCCGAATGGTTGGGCGATTTTCACCTGTAGTGCTGGTGTTATCGCTCGTATCGTTGACTCTGTCTTTTTTTTGATCGAGAGAGTGATCTCCAAATTTAATTGAAAGCGCCAGTTCCTTGGTTTTCTCCGAAGGTTCCAGATCAAACTCGTCTGAGAGATAATTCCATAGCGCCTTGTAATATCGCAACGCTTCTGCAGACTCACCCGCATCACGATGCAACTGCATCATTGTTCGACAAGCTAATTCATCACCAGAATCTTGTAATAGTAGTGCTTTGCACGTGCTTTCCAGTAATTCACTGTTGGCGCTGTTAGTCAAATTTTTTCGTAAAAGGGACTGTAGATCTTGTTGTATTTCAGTACGACGAAGAGATACCCAATCTTCCAGCAGGTCGTTGGCTTTAAAGTCCGTTAATATTCTTTCACCAATGGGTTCTCCTTCAATTAGCATTGTAGGAATCGAGTTATCTTGCTGCACACATTTTTTCAATAGGTGTATATCTGTCACATAAGCATCTTCTTGGAGATAAACAGATTGGCGATCAATAACAAGTCCCTCAAATGTAGCATCGGTCAGTGATGTTTTAAGGTGATGCAGCGACTGTCTCAAGTTAGTACGAGCTCGATCAACATCCATGTCAGGCCAAATCATGCTCGCAAGATGCTTGCGATCAACTCTGTGGCTATGGCGCAGCGCGAGGTAGACAAGCACTTCTCTGGCTGCTTTTGATTCTATGCCAATCCTGGTACCGTCAAAATGAAGATCAAAGTAGCCAATGAGACAGATATGCAGCTTATTATCTGTATCTGTTAAATTCACGGATATACCCACACTCCAGTAAAAATCTCCACAAACAAGCTATAGTAACTCAACACCTAGTCTAGCAGCCTCACTGACTCCCCATTGGCTGGTGTATTGATTAAGCCTGGATTGAGGAAAACCCAAAACCGGTGACATCAAGTCAGGCGATAATACTTTTACCACGAACGGTCCTTTATCTGTTGAACTCAGGTCGATGTAGTACAAACTAATGTTGTTTGATTGAGCTGACAAAGCAAAGTCGTCTATACAGAAGTGCTTCACTTGTAAATCGTGGTTTCTTACTGCACGACGTGATCGGAACAGGTTGTTATGTCTTACATTCATTTTATTTGCACGAGCTAACGCGTTTTTTTCAGCTCGGTTTAAGTGTTCTGCACCTGATTCTGTTTGTTTTTTCCAGGCAAGGAACTGAGCAAATTCCATCTGTTTCAACTCAAGAAATGCACGCTTTACAGCATCTTCTGCATTGAACGAACAACCAAATCCAATTGCCAGGCCATGGCCATGTGCATCACTGGACATTGCAGCGAATACGGATGGGCCAAAATCAATCGTTAGGTCCAACAGCTGGTAGCGTCGCAAAGACTGTTTCGGTTGTCCACTTAGATTGACGAGTTCTTCAAAGAAATCCAGTAAGACAGCATTCAATTGACGAGGAGGCAAACCGCCAATCCACCAGGCAGCGGCTGCGTCGCGTTCGAATTTCTCGCAAATACCACTTTTGATCGCCAAGTCCAAACTATGATGTGCTGCATACCCTTCAGAAATCGGTGGCAGTGTCTCGGGTTGCTTTGAATAAGCTCTACACAGAACCTCCGGATAACCAATAGCTTTGTTTTTCGGCACTTGCGATTCTGTTCGTTGTAAGTCAGAAACCGGTTTGGCCAGCAATAAACCGTGTTGTTCAACCTGCGTGAGCTTGGAGAGAAGTTGTTGACCATATTGTTCGAGCGCCGATTTACTTTCTGTATAGGAACGTGCATAACTATTGGGAGGCAGTGAGCGTGCAGGGTCTCTTGCCAACGCCTCGGCAATTTCACCGATTAATGCGATCAACGCTAGTCCACTCGAGAAATGTGTACCCGTGACGCTGTCTGCAGACGAATTTTGATTCGATGCTAAGACACCTCCAGCGATATAAACGTTTGACGCTGTAGGATGGGTGATAACAAAAAGTCTTTGTAGATTAACTAACAGTGTAAAGTTCAAACTCGACTCTTTCACACCGGAGGTTCTTTCAACAAGCTTGAGATACGTGCGAAGTTTGCGAATTGAAGTGCTTACCGCGTCCGCACATCTGGTTCCATCGATGGCCAAAATTATTTCTTCAGTTGTCCAGATCATGTCATCAACTAGCCTTGTTTAGACAAAAATAAAACAGTTGTAGTACGGAAAAAGACTGTATGAAGTTACCACAATATTCAATCGCAAAACACAGATACCACCCCCTTCAGCTCAACGCATCGTACATCCGGCACTCGATCAATCTCCACAGCAAAGCCATGGGCCTACCCGCCTCTTCCTTGTGCAGTTCCTATCGACCATCCCTAGACTAGCGCCCGCGGCTCTTCAGCTGCCTAATGCCAGTGATGCCGGACTTGATCAAGGAGGCCGGAAAAGTAACTGCCCAGTTTGTTATGTGCATGCACCTGCTGATATTCCTTGCCTATCCATTTATGAGTGAGAAGAACGTCCTCGAGTTTCAGCACATCACCCAAAAGGCGAATTCACTTAGTAAAGCTATAATGCTAGTGTTCGGAACATCCAGATCTTTTAAGCTGTATACAGGCGGAATAGCCCTTGTACTTTCGCATCATTTTATTTGTTGTCTGCGCATTGTTTACCCATCAAGCGATCGCGCAATCGCCGTCATCACCACAGCGAGCAGGCTATAGCTTCTTTGGCTTGGGTCTTAATGCAATCGACTACGAAGAAAATTTCGCTCCCAACATTGGCGGTCAGCAGGTCGATGTAGAAACGAATTCTATCTTTAACATTGCCCAACAGAGCGGGACCTTTGTTGCCTTTAAAGAAGACTGGGGATTCTATCTTGTTAGCTCTTCCACATTGGGTGCGGCGCGCTCCGAGGAGAGTTGGGACGCTGGTAATTCGTCCATTCGCAACAATAAAATATCAATAGAGCAGCAACGCATCGCCTTCCTGCTATCAAAACACTTTAGATCTGATCAATATTACATTTTCGGGGTTCAGTATCACGATACCGAGTTTCGCCGGTTTGATGTGAACTTGACCCCCACTGCTGCAAATATTAATTCGAGTAATGTCGTTATAAATTCTGGTACAGAGTCTGAATCGTTGTTAGAGCTAGCAATGGTTGTAGGAATTGAAAAGACCAACGTGTTTACCAGCGCTGAGCCCGGTTGGCGACATCAGTTTCAACTGATGTTGGGCGTTCCCGTACTAACCTCTATTTCGAATACCGAGATAAGCGATGGAAAATCTTTCAATCAAACCTTTAACGGCGTTTTTGCCTATAGCCGGCTTAACTATGGGTATCAATTTAATAGAAATATTTTTGTATCGCTAAACCTTGATTTGGCCTTATCCAAGCGAAACGCAATTGACACAGTTATTAGAGACAGCTTTGGTGAAGCGCAATTTCCGAAAAACACGTTGCTTCATGCCTTTCCAAATGTGGCTCTATACTGGTCGTTTTGAACATCGCCAATGGAGTTTCGCCAGTTGAAGCCCAGTTGATTTCACATCATTCAGCGTTAACGCCTTAATCATCGCAAAAGACAGGTAAACTCACTCTTCTTCTTTCTTGTGATCGCAGTGCCGGGGCTCGTACTTGCATTTACTGGGAAGCATCAATCAGATAATTGTTCTTCATTAAAATTAGCTATGCGTTTACCTGTTATCTTCATTTTTATAACGGTGGTTCTCGATTCTATGGGGATTGGAATCATAATGCCGGTGATGCCCGACTTAATTCAGGAAGTCGGAAAAGTTGACCTCAGCCAGGCAGCAATGTGGAGTGGTACGTTAACCGTCGTCTTTGCGATTAACCAGTTTTTGTTCTCTCCAACAGTAGGTGGTTTATCTGACGCCTACGGTCGCAGGCCAGTATTGTTGATCGCGTTGTTCATCATGTCGCTTGACTATCTGATAATGGCATTCGCTCAGTCTTTATGGCTACTGTTTGTGGGGCGTTTCATTGGCGGCATTACCGCGGCTACGCATTCCACAGCGGGCGCTTACATGGCGGATATTTCCGAAAGTCGTGACAAGGCAAAAAACTTCGGTCTTCTGGGGGCTGCGTTTGGTGTCGGTTTTGTTTTGGGTCCGATGCTGGGCGGTTTACTGGCAGAGTTCGGGTCTCGTGCACCGTTTTTTGCTGCGGCGGCACTGGCATTTGCCAACATGTTGTTTGGTTACTTCGTTTTGCCTGAGTCCCTCAAACAAGATACCAGGCGCACGTTTGATTGGCGGCGTGCCAATCCATTCGGCACATTCAAGCAAATGAAAACTCTGCCAGGTCTTATGCCCATGTTGTTGGTATTCCTGTTACTTAGCATCGCGTTCTTCGTCTATCCATCGATCTGGGCATTCTTTGGGCGCGCACAGTTCAACTGGGACGCCCGCATGGTTGGCTTGTCCCTCGCTGCTTACGGCTTCGGCATTATGATCATACAGGGTGCGTTAATTAGGCCCATACTTGCACGCTTCGGTGAAAAAGTGACAGCCCTGTTCGGTATGTGTATACACCTGCTGTCATTCCTTGCCTATCCCTTTATGACTGAGACGTGGCATGTGTTTGCATTTATGCCAGTCAGCGTGTTCAGTGCTGTTGCTGTACCGGCACTACAGGGATTGATGAGCAACAGTGTTCCTGAAAATGCACAGGGTGAATTGCAAGGCGCGATGAGTTCACTTACGGCG
>CALIMV010000432.1 GCA_938045275.1 uncultured Granulosicoccaceae bacterium | reverse complement strand
ATAATACAGGCACTGTGATCGAAGCGATGGGAGATTCTCAAACCCTTGATGCTGGACGCGAAATCCAACTTGAGGTCGGTGGAGTTTGGAACGAGCAAGTGATTGGGACTAATGGGATTGGCACTGCCCTACGCACCGGCTCACCAACTTATGTGCACGCATCCGAACATTTCTGTCAAGGGATCAAGTCTTGGACCTGTGTTGGTGTTCCTATAATTGATGCGCTCGATCGATCAGTCATTGGCATTGTAGACTTATCTGGGCCATCAAGTATTTACCGTCCCCACAATGTAGCATTGGTTGTTGCTACAGCTAGGGAAATTGAATTAAACCTGGCACAACAGCAACGGGAAGAACACACCATTTTATTGGAAAAGGTTATTGGAAATTCGAAGGAGCGTTATTCCAACAATGCGATTGTCCTGCTTAACAGTTCCGGAAAAATTGTATTCAGCCAAAACACCGGAAATTTGGCGATGAACGGATTTAGCGACTTTAGCACTGGCACTCAACTTATTGATCTTTTTCCGGATATGTCTGTTGCTGAGCTAGCAGCAGCTTTGCCGCCTGCATTGTCCGCTCAAGATATAGACCTCATCAAAGCAAATGGCAAAACACAGGGAGTCGCGCTCGTCTTAAACGATCAACCCGACTCAACACCGCGAAAAAAACACGCTGGAATCTCGCTTAAACCAAGATTGGGTGTTCGCGAAGACGACGTAATAATTGTTGGGGAATCCCCAAACCTGCAGCGAGCGATTGAATTTGCCCGCCGCGCTGCAGAAAGGAAGGTAGCCGTGCTAATACAGGGTGAAACCGGTGTTGGTAAGGAAATGTTTGCTCGCTTGATTCACAGCCACTCTACTAACAAAGCCACACCCTATGTGGTGGTCGATTGTGCGACGATATCACCGGAACTCATCAGAAGAGAATTGTTCGGTCAAGTAGCAGACGCATTTAAAGATGCTTCACATGAAGACAAACTGGGAAAATTTGAGCAGGCAAATGGTGGTGTTTTATGTCTGGATGAAATTGGTGATATGCCACCAGAACTTCAACCTTACTTGTTAAGAACGCTCGAACAAAGAGCAGTTTACAGAGTGGGTTGCAATATTCGACGTTCCATAGATGTACAGTTTATTGCGATGTCCAGTCGAAACTTACGCAAAGATGTTCAGAGTGGCCGATTCCGACAAGATCTGTTTTCTCGTATTAACACTATTATCATTGATTTACCGCCGCTTCGTGAACGAGGTCAAGACCTTGGCCTACTAATCGATTACTTTAATGACAAGCTGTCGAATAAATATGGACGCAAACCATTAGTCTTTGACACTGCAGCTATGTCTGCGCTTAAAAAATATCAATGGCCAGGAAACGTTCGGGAACTACGCAGCACCATTGAAAGGCTTTGCCTTTTAAACCAAACAGAAATCATTTCAGAATCAGATTTACTCGACGAAATTGCCAGCCCCAGTTCAAATTCATGTTTACATCACCATGCAGAATCTCTACACGACACTCGTCCAATGGATTTAGAAGAAATAGAGTCAATAGCAGTCCAGCGATCGATTGATGTTGCGAGCGGAAATTTGACGAAAGCAGCCGCATCACTAGGAATTTCCCGTCCAACTCTTTACCGTAAAATTAAGCAATACGGGTTGAAACGCTAAAAATAAATTGCGTAAAACTAAGGTGAAGAAGAGGCAGGCCGATCAGTGTCTATGGTGTATACACAGCCATTTGTAATTTGGTGCACCGCATGAAATATCGACACACGGTGCAGCAACGATTCAATGAATAAGAACTTCCCCCAAACCGGCAGGTAGACGAGTGCATTAATCTAATTGGCCACTTCGCCAGCAGTAATGGTTTTCAGCATGCATTAAAGACTACCTCACACCTATAATCATAGATGAATACTATTGGCTGATAGACCTGATTAATATCAATCGATTGATTAGTCGTACTCTTGCATACCGCTAGTAGAATAAACTTCTGTTCTAATGCCAAGTATGCTAGGTTGATTTTGAAGATGATATTTAGAGGAGAACTGATTAGCTACAAACAGCTTTAAAAAACTAAAAAATAATTGGGAGAGGGTTCAATGCAAACTGATAAAAAGCTAGCTGACATTGCTGGCCTTGTTAAATCTGAGCTTCAGCAAAGTCAATCTATTACCCACGACCCCGGGCGGCGTTCTATGCTGACCAGGTCACTCGCTGTAGCGGGAACAGCAGCTGTATCTACGGGTCTTGCCAGCGCGAGCACCGAATTACCCATACCAGAATCAAATAAATCATTGGGCCGTGCTATCCCTGAAGCCACCTATGGCATGCCATCCAAATACGAGGCTCATGTTCAGCGACGGCGTACCGATGTCTTCGTCAACAAACAAAATTTTTCCGACTGGAGCATGACACCGCTGCATCAGCAGCAAGGCACTATCACACCCAATGGCCTGATTTTCGAGCGGCATCACGCAGGTATCCCCGATATCGATCCTGAACAGCATCGTTTCGCGATACATGGTTTGGTCGAGCAACCGCTTGTATTCTCAATGTCTGACCTGATGAAGTACCCGTCGGTCACCCGCTTCCATTTCATGGAATGCTCTGGCAACGGGCTTACTGACTGGCTTGAAGTCAAATCGAAAACAGTTCAACAGACTCACGGCCTGCTATCGTGTGCGCAGTGGACAGGTGTACCAGTGTCCACATTGCTCGACGAGGCCGGCGTGCTACCGACGGCCAAATGGGCACTCGCCGAAGGTGGTGATGGAGCCGCTCACGCGCGAAGCATCCCAATAGAGAAACTGCTTGATGATGCGCTACTCGTCTATGCCAGTAATGGCGAAATGCTCCGACCAGAAAACGGCTATCCACTGCGCATGTTCACCCCTGGCTGGGAAGGCAACACATCGGTCAAATGGTTGCGTCGCCTTAAGTTGGGCGAAGAACCATGGCACTTACGCAGTGAAACAGCCCGCTATACCGATCCAATGCCTGAAGGTAAGTGGCGGCAGTTCAGTTTCGAGATGGAAGCAAAGTCTGTTATCACCACGCCGTCGGGCGGTATGAACATAAAGCCAGGGCCGGTTGAAATTATGGGTTTCGCATGGTCGGGCAACGGCAAAATCAGCAACGTTGACGTGTCAATGGACGGTGGTCGAAACTGGCAGGAAGCCCAACTCGAAGAACCGGTTCTCGACAAATGCCTGGCACGATTCAGATACCGATGGAATTGGGACGGCAACCCTGTGCAAATAGCCAGCCGAGCCGTCGACTCAACTGGTTACGTGCAACCGACAGTAGAAGATCTAAAGCAAACACGCGCCATCACCGGATTCGTGCAACACCACAACGGCATTTTTCCATGGTCAATTAACGAAGCTGGGGAGGTTAACAATGCAATCGCCTAATAGATCTCCTTATATATCGTCTAAATTGCTTCGCTGCGCGTTGGCCAGTGCCAGCGTCATTGCACTCGTTGTATCGGTCGGAGTCGCTGCCCAATCAGCTCCCATGCCGAAGTACGGCCAGCCCGTTACAGAAGAAGATCTAGCAAACTGGAACATCGATATTCGCACACCTGACAGTGCCGGCCTACCGGGTGGGTCTGGCAGTATTGACGAAGGCAAGG
>CALIMV010000431.1 GCA_938045275.1 uncultured Granulosicoccaceae bacterium | reverse complement strand
ACGTTCAAAATGACTTACAATGAAATATTACACCGTAACGATAGAGTTTAGAGGTTATTGTTAGAAGACGTTCAAGATCTTAGGTTGTACAGCCGGTTTCGGCACTGAAGAGTCTTTTCTTTTCCAACTGATTTTCAATTTGCGTAAGCCTAAGCTACTATCGGATTGAGGACTTTTCTGCCGCTGACAAAAAATATTAATTAAAACCCACCTACCGCAAATTTAATGAATCAGCATAACACTCGCATATAAATATAACGTTAGTGGATATTTCACGAGTATGGGCTTAACGCTGAGGCTGACCGAATAACTAATTTATTCTCCTACCAGAAACGTTTCTCCACGCGGACTTTTTATGGTCACAATCCGCGGACTTATTATGGTCACAATGTTCAGTAGTTGGAGTGGACCTATTATGGTCACAACTTATCTACTTAAATTGGATTAGATTTCAAAAGCTTGGGAAGTGTGCGGACTTGTTATGGTCCCATTGTGACCATAACGGGTCCGAAACGGACTTATTATGGTTCCGGTCGTATAATCTACACGTGTATAGCGGAAGTGGTGGGCCCGGCAGGACTTGAACCTGCGACCAAGGGATTCACTTTTTCCGATCATTTCTGAACGGAGCGGACTATCTCATCACCCGTCGCAACTTGCACTTTGCAAATCGTTCATAGCAAATGCCAGTGTGCGGGTAGGGTGCGGGACGCTCTTGCCTGTTATTAAGAACACTGAAGTTCCCAGGTAGTCTCTGCACCTTCCGAAGGTGTACCTTCGGCTTGGCTCAGGATTGCCATCAGCTTGGGTTTTGCAACCGGCTGGAAGGTTTCCCTGAATTCATCCCGTTCATTCTGCATCTTTCGATGCAGACGCACCATATTGATGAGTCCCCTGCTCTGACCAACTGAGCTACAGGCCCACAAGCGGTACATTCTACCTTAAAAATTACCGGGGTAGGGACGTGGGCGGTTTATCAGGATACGAATATTGACAGTAACTATGCTGCAGTCGCACTAGGCCACTTTGCTGATGCCATTAGATTTGAGCAAATCATCATAATTTCGCAGCCACTCAACGAATTGTGCTGCTGGAATGGGTTTTGCGATAAGAAAGCCCTGCGCTTCATCGCAACCCAATTCAGTCAATTTCGCTAGGTGTTCGTTGGTTTCCACACCCTCGGCGATCACGCTTAAGGACAAACCTCGCGCTAGGCCAATTATGGATTTAGTGATGGCTACATCGCTAATGTCGTGATCGATATCTCTGACAAAGGACTGATCAATTTTTAGTCTATCGATCGGAAATTTCTTCAGGTAGCTCAGGCTGGAGTAGCCGGTGCCAAAATCGTCCACACTTATGTCAACCCCAAAACCTTTGAGTTCTTCAAGCTTTTCGATGGCTGTGGCAACATCCACAGCCAACAGGCTCTCTGTGATTTCCAACTCGAGGTCGGCCGGGTCCACTCCGGATGACTCGATGGTATTGCATACTTGTCTGACAAAGTCGTCTTGAGCGAATTGTCTTATGGATATGTTAACGGCCATACGGCGTATATTAAGATTCTGCTGATTCCAACTGGCCAGTTGCTCGCAAGCAGTTTTTAAAACCCAGTTTCCAATTGGCACAATTAAACCGATTTCTTCAGCAAGCGGGATGAAGTCCGCTGGTGAGATAGGCCCAAGTTTGGCTGAATTCCAACGAATTAGAGCTTCTGCACCGACCACTTTTAAACTTGATATTTCAATTTGTGGTTGGTAATGCAGGGTGAACTCATCGTTGCCCATTGCCATGCGCAAATGTTCTTCAAGCTGCATTTTTTGTTGTGCCACATCTGAGAGGTTGGTGTCATACACTTTAAAGTCGTTTTTACTGAGCAACTTTACCGAGTGCATGGCCGTGTCGGCATTTTGACTTACCACTTCGGTAGTGGTTCCGTGCTTGGGGTAGACGGCGATACCGATACTGGCGGAAATGGTTAGGGCCCTAATATCAATTTTATACTGGTCGCCTAGCTCCCATACCAATGTACGGCCGACTTCTTCAAGGCTTTTTTCGCTCCAATCGTCCACCAAAATAATAGCGAATTGGTCAGCGCTTAGTCTTGCCAGCATGTTCAAGTTGCTTCGATCATTAATCTCTTCTGCAGACAAGAATTGTTGGGGCATACTGAAGCCCATCTTGTTCAATATGTCGCTCAATCGATGTGCAACCGAGCACAACAATTTATCCCCTACAACTGAGCCAAGAGAATCATTAATGCGCTTAAAATTGTCGATATCCACATGGAACAACGCGAACGATCGATGATTCCCGCAAGTATTTTGCGTTAGCATATTTAATCGATCAATCGTAGCCGAGCGATTAAAAAGCTGTGTGATCGGGTCGAACAAAGCCAGCTGCTGTAATTTTTTATTAGTGATTTCTCGTTCGGTTATATCTTGGATGGTGCCTTGCATTCCTTTGGAACTACCATTATAACTGGTAAGAGATCGTGCTCGATGATGAACAATGATTTCCTGATCGTCGACGGTGATCATCCTGTGTGTCAGAGCCATCTTGTTATCGTGACCAAGTTGTGCCAGCTCTTGTGACACCCGGTCTCGGTCGGCTGAATGCACGTAATCCATCAGTTGCACCGGGGTGTCAGACTCCAAACCCAGAAGCATCTGCAAACCAGTTGAGATATCCATACTTTTACCAGCAACGGATTGTCGCCAATTGCCTGTACCGGAAATTTGTTCTGCATTGGTAAGTTCGATCAGCACTTCCTGGCTGCGCATGACGTACTTAATTTTATGGCGTAACAATGCCCAGTTTACGGGCTTCATTGCAAAATCGGTGGCGCCAGCGCGAAACGCATTGTCGATAGATTCTGCATCATCATGCGCTGTCATCATAATGATGGGCTTATTGCCAAATGCTGTGGATTGGCGAATTTGCCTGCAGGTCTCAATACCATCCATGCGCTCCATTTCAACATCCAGCAAGATAATATCCGGGCTGTGTTCAGCTAATTGCTGCAGGGCGGAATCCCCATCATCTGCACTGATAACTTCGAATCCGAGTTGCGACATCGTTTGAATGGCAACCGTACGGGCGACGATTTCATCGTCGACGACCAGGGCCAGATGATTGTTAAACGTGGGTTCCTGGTTGCTCATCAGGCTGCCTTATTTCTGACGAATGAAAAGACGCTTATGGTTGACTCAAACTTATCAGGTAATTCCTGAGCTTTCTCTGCGCAAAGTTTCAGTTTGTTGTCTTTTGCTGATAATTCGATCTCAGCAGCGATCGAAGACAAACCGCTTGCGCCAATGGTTGAGCTGGCTGATTTTAATCTGTGGGCCATTTTGCGAACATTATCTTGCTCAGATGATGACAGCGCTCGTATCAAATTCTCGTAATCCTTTTGCCAATTGATTGAAAAATTGGACACGAGTTCATTGAAAAAGGTCATTGACCCGTTGCTATCCATTTTGATCAACTGATCCACGATAGCCATATCAATATCTTCTGATTGGTAGTTCGAAGGCTTTTTTTCGTTGAAGTTGTTTGTGCTGTTGCTGTTTGAATTGCTATTTTGTTCAATTGCCTCAACCATCTTGTCGCTGGTCCATTTCGACAATATATTGTCCAGAATAGGCATCGTCATTGGTTTGGATGCATAGTCATCCATACCAGAGCGCAGGCATCGGTCACGATCGCCCTGTAGTGCATTTGCCGTCAACGCTACAATGGGTTGTCGTAAATTCCCTGCTTGCCGGTTTTCGTATTCTCTGTAGTTTTCGGTGGCAGAAAACCCGTCCATGACTGGCATATCGCAATCCATTAGCACCAGATCGAATTGCTTCTGCTTTAAGATGTCGAGCGCAATTTCTCCGTTTTCGGCTAGCGTGACAGTACAACCCATAAGCTTGAGCATACGAGTCACGATATCCTGATTGATCGGGTGATCTTCGACCAGCAATACGGTAGCATTATAGTTCTTGTCGATGGTGTGAACATCGTCGCTACGTTTGCTATTGGCTGCATCCCCGCAGTAGTCCATCAGGCAGTCATAGAGTGCAGATTGCCTAACCGGTTTTTTGATTTTGTATTCGATATCAAGATTAGTTAAATCGATGTTATTTTCAGTAGACTTATCAACCAAGCACAGTTTGATTTTGCCAATTCGATTCAATTCATTGATTTTGTCTTTTGCGAGTAATAGAAAGTCCGGACCACTCATGTCGCTTAAACTACGATCGACGATGATCAAATCAATATTTCTATGATTCTGATCGCCAGGCGTGTTTAAGTAGTCTATTGCCTTTTGGCCTGAGTTGTATTCAACTGGTTCAATGCCAAGCCTGTTGAGTTGTGCCGAAACAGACTCTAATGTGGGCTCGTGATTGGATAACATCAAAACGTTTAATTTTTCGGCCTGACTACTCAGCTCCACTTGCTCTAAAGTAGAATCAGAAATTTGTAATTCCAGTTTTAGCGTAAATGTTGAACCAACATCTACTGAGCTTTCCAGCGTCAGTGTGCCGTTCATCATTTTTGTCAGTTGGCGAGAAATTGATAGTCCGAGTCCGGTACCACCGTATTTACGGGTAGTTGAACGACTTGCCTGCGAAAATTCGTCAAATATTCTTGTTTGCGCCTCTTCAGTTAACCCGATACCAGTGTCATGCACCGCGATAGTTAATTGAGTGGTGTTGTGCGCTGTGTTGCTGCTGGTTGCAGTGATGCATACATCACCTTGGTTAGTGAATTTGATTGCGTTGCTAACCAGATTGGTCAGTACTTGTCGAATCCGTAGTGCGTCGCCAAGTAATTGCTGGCTGGTGTCGAAGTTAAGCTGATAATTTAACTCTAACCCTTTACTGTGTGCAGATGGTGCTGCCATTTCACCAATGTCTTCGATCAGTTCGCTCAAATCAAATGGTTCATTCTCTAGTTCCATACCACCAGCTTCAATTTTGGAATAATCAAGAATGTCATTGATAATAGCCAGCAAAGAGTTTCCTGACTTGTATATGGTGTCAGCCAAGTGCCTTTGTGATCGGCTTAGTGGTTCTTGACGCAACAGATCTACCGTACCGAGTACGCCGTTTATCGGTGTTCTTATTTCATGACTCATGGACGCCAGGAATTCACCTTTTGCAGCGTTTGCATTCGACGCTTCTTTGGCTGAACGGTCAATCTCTTGCATAAGCGTGTCTCGCTCATGATCTCTTACCCGTAGCTTTTCGGCCATCAAGTTAAAGGCATTGGCTATATCCCCTAACTGATCTGCCGATGCTGGAATACGGTGATTCAAATTACCTTCAGCTAATTTGCGCGTACCGTCCGTAACAAGGGCAACGTGTCTGGATAATTTTATGCTCAGGTATGTCGACACGAGCAGTGCCAAAAGGCACCCTAAAATGGTTACCAAATGCCTGGACTTCTGGTATTTGTTTAGTTGGTTGACAAGCGCTTGATCTGTTGCATTCATACTTTCAGTTAAACTGAATTCGAGTAAAGTGAATTGATTTTCGATCTCTGTAATTAGTCTTCGCGCAAGTCGAATGCTTTCCTGATAAGTAGCAGAGTCTGTGTTGTCTGCCGATTGTATTTGCTGCAGAACAGTCTGCAGATATTTGGTTTTACTAATAGCTGCTCTGTCTATAGAGCTCACAGATTCGATTTCACTGGTTTTCGAATCACCGTCTTCATTGTCACCTGGCGTTTCAGTGTTGCCAGACATCATTAGCGGTGTGTGGTGGTGAGCGCCAGGATTGCTCATAGAATGTTCTGAAACGCTACTACCATGAGCATGGACAGGTTTGATTAATTTGGCTTGCTCATCAAACTCAATTAGTAGTTCGGATACTCTGTCCAATGGTTCAAGTACGTCTTCAATAAATATAGGTTCTTGAGTCAGAAACGCGTCGAGTTCATCGCTAATAGATTTCGACAGTGACA
>CALIMV010000430.1 GCA_938045275.1 uncultured Granulosicoccaceae bacterium | reverse complement strand
ATTGTTATTAACCACAATGCCCGCCAGTGCGATTATGCCTATACCGACCATGACAATGCCAAATGTTTGACCGGTAACCAGTAGACCAATTAGAACACCGGATGTTGAAAAAATGATGGCACTGAGCACCAGGGTAGCCTGGTACAAGCTATTGAACTGGGTAACCAGAATAATCATCATAAGGAATATGGCCGAAATAAATGCGGTAATCAGAAAGATCATGGCCTCCTGTTGCTCTTCGGCTTCGCCTTTGAATTTCACTGATACTTCTGGGTCTGCCGGACCTGCCAGCAATTGTTTCTCCAGTGCTTTTTTCTGCGTGTCGGGCAAGAAGCCTTCGGCAACATCGGCTTGAATAGTAATAACCCGTTTACCGTCCACACGACTAATGACACCGGTTTTTGGTGCAGGGGACAGTGATACAAAATTTGAAATTGGCACCATGCCTTGATTTGTTAGTACTCGTAAGTCTTTTATCTGATCGAGATTACGTTGCGCGATGGGGTAGCGCATGCGAATGTCGAGCTCGTCCGTTGCATCATCCGGTCGGTAGCCTGCTACCCGAATACCAGAGGTGATCAATTGAACAGCGTTGCCGATAAGTGCAATGTTAGCCCCATACTGAGCTGCCTGTTTTCGATCGACATTGAGTCGCCATTCAATGCCGGGCAAGGGACGATTGTCTTCTACACCAGCAAATCCGCCAACCTGAGTCATTTGATCGCGAATGTAGTCAACCGCTTCGTAAAGCTTTTCTGTGGTTGATGCGCTGACTTGAATGTTAATAGGCTTACCGCCACCACCAGGACCACCTTCGTTTTTCAAAAATTCGATTTGTACACCGGCGATATCGGCAACCATCGCCTCCATATCAGCAATCAGTTCAACCGCTTTTTCTCTTTTATCCCAATCTTTAAGTTCCAATGAGATATTGCCTATAACATCGCCACCGTCTTGTGAATCACTGGCAACACCAGTTCTGGTATACACTGATTTGAATGCTTCGTTGCCGATCAGCAGATTTTCAACGCGGGTCAGTATTTTGTCTTGTTCGTAAATGGATAAGTCGCCGCGAGCGTGTACCTTTGCGATCAAAGATTCTGGCTCGATATCGGGAAAGAACTCCACCCCCTTGCCGAGTGCACCATAAACCACATAGCTCAGTACAGTGAAAAGCAGCACCGCTACCAGCGTAATGGTTGGGTAACGCAAAAGTTTATGCAACACTTTTAAATAGCGGCTGCGTGCACCGCTGCTGGTCGCTTCGAGGATGTCCTTCGCAACAATGTTGCTGGTTTCGCTCGAGCCATCTGGGTTTGCCAGCACTTGTTGTAGTTGCGCTTGTTTAGCGTTGCTGGAATCTTTGTTATTGGCGTGGGGTGTATCCGGCTTTCGGCCAATAATTTTGCCGATCACAGGGATAAAAACAAGTGCCATAGCCAATGACGCCAATAAGCAAGAGATAACGGTGATTGGCATATAACGCATAAACTGCCCGATGAGGCCCGGCCAGAACAACAGCGGTGCGAACACAGCAAGGGTTGTGAAAGTAGAGGCAATGATCGGCCAGGCCATACGCTTTGATGCGCTTGCATAGGCGTCAGCTTTGGTCATGCCCTGGCTTAAGTTCCTATCAGCGAGTTCTGACACGATAATTGCGCCATCGACCAACATGCCAACCACCAGTATCAGGCTGAACAGCACGATAACGTTCATGGTATGGCCCAGCGTGTAAATAACCAGAATGCCTGTTAAAAACGAGCCGGGGATAGCAAAGCCAACCAGAATGGATGAACGCACACCCAATGCCGCCATAATCACGATCATGACCAGAATCACGCCCGAGACCACATTGTTTTGCAGGTCTCCCAGCATCTCTTTGGTTTGCTTGGATTTGTCTTGATGAAAACCGATTTCTAATGTGTTTGGCAGGAGCTTCTGTTTTTCTTCGATTGTGGCGCGAACATCGTCTATGGTTTCTATGATGTTCGCACCCAGACGTTTGCTGATTTCGAGCACCAGTGTAGGTTGTCCATCGAGTCTGGCAAAACTAAACGGGTCTTTAAATGTACGTCTGATGCTGGCTACATCTCGCAGTACCACTACCGCATTGTCGGTAACTTTGACCGGCATGTTCATCACGTCTTCAATGTTCTCGATGATGCCCGGTACTTTCAACACCATTCTTCCAGCACCTGTGTCAATTGCACCGGCCGCAACCAGCAAGTTGTTGTTGCTGATTAAGCTGAACAGTGAATTGAAGTCAACCTGGTAGGTTTCCATTATGGTTGGGTCAACTTCAATTTCCAGTACTTCTTCTCGCTCACCGGCAATATCGGCTTCCAAAACTCCTGGCAAGGCTTCAAGCGAGTCTTTCAGCTCGCGGGCTATTTTTATCAGTGTTCGTTCAGGAATAGGACCAGACAGGCTGATGTTTAAAACGGGGAATAGCGCTATATTAATTTCGTTAACTGTCGGTTCATCGGTATCGGCTGGCAATTTGGATTTGGCAGCATCGACTTTTTCACGTACATCAAGTAGAGCCTGATCACCATCAAAACCTGCATCAAACTCAAGTAAAACCGATGCATGCCCTTCGCTGGCCGTGCTGCGCATTTCTTTTATGCCGGTAATACTTTGTAGTTCTTTCTCCATAGGACGAACGAGTAATCGCTCGGCGTCCTCGGGAGAGATGCCATCGTGACTCATGGACACATACATGATGGGGATTGGCACATCGGGTTCCGATTCTTTCGGAATATTGTTATACGCTACGATGCCGGCGGTTATTAAAAAAACCAGAAGCATTAATACGGTACGACTCCTGTCAAATGCTGCGCTGATAATTGCGTGCATTTAACTGGCCTCTTTCGTCGCAGCTGTAGCGAGAACGGGCTCAACAATTTGTCCCGGTTTAACAAACCCCTGGCCAAGTGTAATCACTCGGCTGCCATCAGGAATTCCAGTAACCCACGCACCATCTAAAGAAGAGCTAACCAGCTTCACAGGTGTGAAGACCACCTGCTGATTCTCATCGATGGTTTTTACCCCGATATCGCCTGAGTCACCCAGAGATAGAGCGGATGGAGACAGGAAAACCGCTTCTATCTGTTCTACAGGTACAACCATTGACGCGCTAACACCGGCGGCATATTTACCATCCACGTTTTCGACTTCAGCTTCAACAGTGAAACTGCGTGTAGCGCTATCGGCCAATGAAGATATGTAGGTAAGCTTGCCTGGGAGTACGTCGCCAGTGATAAGCTCCACACTTATTGACTTGCCAAGTTCAAGCTGAGCCAGGGTTTGTTGTGCAACTTGCGCTGAAACAGTAAAACCACTGTTGTCGACAAGTTCTGCAACTACGGCACCTCGGTCAATCATCTCGCCAACTTCCACGGGCACATCGTTAATGACGCCTGAGAAGGGAGCGCTGATTTTTGTGTAGGTGATATCTCGCTGAATTCGATCAAGTTGAGCCCGGGCAGCAGCGAGCGAGGCCTGGGATTGTTCGAGTTGTAGTTGAGATTGCAAACCCTTTTGACGCAGGGACGCAGCGGCTTGTTGTTGACTGGAGGCAGAATTCAATTGCGCCTGTGCTTCGAGTAAATCGGAGCGGCGCCCTTCGAGTGACAGGTTCAGTATTGTGTCACCCTTGTTTACACGTTGGCCTTTATCGACGGAGATAACCTCAACGGTGCTGCTGGTTTCGGCACGCATTGCCAAGTGTCGCTTTGGTTCCAGCTGACCTTGTAATACTATGTCGCGTGATTTCGGAGAGAGCTGAACATCGATATACTCTACCTTCATTGGCGCGGTTGGGTCTTTTTGGGTGTTTGTTTCGCTCTGTTCGGCTTCGGATGAGTTTGATGAAAACGCGCCGCTTGCCATCCATAGCGCCAGGGCCAAAACCAGCATGCCTGCTGCGACGTAAGAGAATTTCATGAATCGGCTCGCTCCGGTAAACATTCTTCTTTACTGCAGTATATATGTTCATTGGCGCTGTTTTTGTAGGTGTGTTTGAGCAATTGCTTCATATGCGTAATGAAATTGATGACGGTTAAGAGATTCATAATACTTTTTACGGCTTTGGTTACTCTAATGGGTTGTTCGACGCCAACGACCCGACTATACAACCTGGCCAAAAGTCATAATTTCAGCCGATCGGTAGTGAATACCCATGGTTTTGACCATCTGGTGTTCACAAGTAACATTAGTAACGCAAAAAGCAACGCAAAAAGTGTGCTGCATGTGTATCTGGAGGGTGATGGCAGCCCCTGGAAATACCGGGTTGTGACCTTACCTGACCCAACCCCTCGCGATCCCCTGGCATTGCGCCTTATGGCACTTGATTCTGCAGCAAGCGTCTACGTTGGCAGGCCATGCTACAACGGGACGTCAAAAGACCCTGGGTGCGATGCATCCTTGTGGACCTCGGCGCGTTACTCCCCAAAAGTGGTTGGTAGCATGGCAGCTGTAATCAAACAGCTGATCGAACAGTATGATGTCAATGAGGTGAAGCTAATTGGACATAGCGGAGGCGGTGCTCTGGCTATGCTCATTGCTCCAAGAATAAAGCAGGTAAGTCAGGTTGTTACCATCGCCGCCAATCTGGACACTGAAGCATGGACTACCCATCATGGTTATTCCAGACTGTACACCTCCCTGAACCCAGCCGATCAACCCGCATTATCGCAACGCATAGCTCAATGGCATTTTGTTGGGGGCCGGGACTCGGTTGTGCCTCCTTCACTGGTTAAGGGCTATATTGGTGATCAGAAAAACGCACTTGGCATTTCCATCAACAATTTTTCACATGGTTGTTGTTGGGAAGGGGTCTGGGGTCAGGTGATACAGGGCATCACAACATCGGCCACTGGTGTGTTGCCTGGCGAGCGTTTCAAAATACCCTCTCGCCAATTTTGAATGTTCCGTGTTTGCTCGCCATTTGCTTTAGCTGACTATTGAAAGTTCGCGAATCAGCTTTGCCGGAAAATCACTGAAAACACCATTAACGCCAAATGACAGTAATTTTCGGGCTTCATCAACCTCGTTTACAGTAAAACAGTACAGTCCCAGCCCAGCATCAGTGATTTCTTTGGCTTGGTTTTCATCAAGCTGTGTAGCCGCTGTATGCAAATTTCGACATTGCAGTAACTGTGTTTGGTGTCGCCAGTCCGCTGGCACAGCGCCTACAATCAGCGCTCTTGCAGCACCTGGTAATGCATCTCTTGCCACCGCTAAAGAGGCCTGACTAAAACTGGATAGCACCAGGGGTAAATCGCTTGGCCATGAATCGCGCACAACTTCGCATATGGCCAGCGCTGTTGGTTCCTCAAGGCCAGGGGATGGTTTGATCTCCAGGTTTAAGCCCATTTGCAATTTGCTTAACAGTGCGATAGCTGCACTCAATCGTGGTAATGGTTCGCCAGCAAAATCTGACATACCGGCGTCCGCGACAAGCTTATCGAGCGCTGCGGCATCCTGTTCGCACAGAAAGCCCGACCCATTCGTGCATCGATCAAGGTTGTTGTCGTGATGAATAAAAGGAATATTGTCGCGACTAATGGATGCGTCCAGTTCAACGCAGGTGGCTCCACCATCGTGAGCCAGAGAAATCGCTGCCAGTGTATTCTCTGGTGCGTGACCTGAAGCGCCTCTGTGGGCGATTACTGTGGCGAGCAGTGCCGGTTCTGTCATTGCGTGGATTTTCCAGGGTCTGAATGTTGACTTAGAAGCTTAACCCGATATTGGCCCGATTGTTTTTCAGTTAAAAATTGTTGACGTATTCGCTGATACTCACGGAATTCGTTGGAGTAGCTTCTAGCACAAAACGCGTTAGGTTCATTAACGCGACAGTCATGCTTTCGCAGAGCCTGATAGGTGATTTTTTTTACGTTAACTTGGGTGCAGCTTTGCATTAGAGACGCTAGTAGGCAGATCATGAACACGAAAAATAGCTTTAAAACCATAATAATTTTTTTAGGCCGTTGTCAACACAACCGAGCAAGTGCATCTTGATCGGGTAGAGGAGTATAGGAGGCCGTTTCAGGCTTTGCTGCTAAGATTTCGGATAAATAGGGGGCATTTTTAGCGTTATACGTTTATTGCGCAATGTTGGTATTTTGCCTGGCGCTTATGTCGCATAATGCGAGTCACCAATCCGCTGCGGCTTGCCTATACTGTCAGGTACTCGTCACTTGATACACTGGCTTTCTTTCCTTAAAAAATCGACCACAATGATGCTGCCCAAGTATTCAAAAGTAGAGCTCAATCCTGATCTTCAAGCCAGGTTGCTGGCTACTGCGTTGCGAGCAGCAGATGCTGCGTCTGTGCCGACGCTGGCCAATTTTCGGCAAAAACTCAACATAGAAAACAAGGAGCAACCCGGCAGCTTCGACCCGGTAACCATCGCCGATCGACAGGCGGAGCAGGTCATAAAGAAGGTCGTGCTCGATGAGTTTCCTGAGCACGGTTTTTTTGGTGAAGAAAGTGAGCGAAAGATCAGATCAAATCAACCTATGTGGATTGTTGATCCGATCGATGGCACGCGCGCATACATAACTGGCATGCCTTTGTGGGGTACCTTGATTGCCGTTTACGATGGTGAAGATGCAGTGATTGGTGTGCTTGAGCAACCGTTTTTACAGGAACGCTTCATCGCCACCGACTTTTCTATCGCAGGCTCAGCGACAACCCCTGCTGCCGCTCGAACCTCTGAGTTGTTAACACCTAAAGGCCAGCGTTCGCTGTTAACCAGCAAAACGCAGCTGCTGAGTGATGCAATTGTGCAGACAACAACGCCAGATTTTTTTTCCGATTCCGGACATCAAGACGTGCTGGACCGCGTAAAGAGCGCAGTTTCCTTGGTCCGCTATGGTGGTGACTGCTACTGTTATGCGCTATTGGCAATGGGCTTTGTGGATATCGTCATTGAAACAGGGCTTGCGCCTTACGACATAGCTGCGCTTATTCCCATAGTGCAAGGAGCTGGCGGTATTGTCACCAGTTGGGAGGGCGGCTCGGCGGTATCTGGTGGTTCAGTGCTGGCTTGTGCAAATGCACAATTGCACGAGCAGGTATTAGCGCTAATCGATTAAACAGCTTTGTGCACAAGCATACGGTGCTCAATTATATTGATTAGCCAATACTATTGCCAAGCCTGCACTGATAAGCCAGAGAGGATACAGCTACATAATTTAACGAATTCTTAGCAGAAATCCATCGCTGTTAATACCGCCGTTACCATCGTTAGCGAAAACGCGAACAATTGCATTACCGCGGTTATTCTCTGTTGATGTTCCATAAATAATACCATCCGGGCTTATCTTAACGTCTTCAGGAAGGTTCGGTGACGTGAATGTTAAATGGTCCCGATCGGCATCGCTAAAAAAGCCGGTAATATCATAGCTAAATTGATTTCTGACAGTTTTGTTATTGATGTCACTCGCATAAGGTGCGGTATTAGTGCCGTCGTCACGCACGATATTTAAATAGAAGTCGGTGTTTACCGAAGCGATGGAATCAGTAGCTGTCAGCTTTACAAAATAACGTCCGCTGTCGCTTTCTGTTGGATTACCCTTCAGCAGACCTTCGTTGGTTATATAAATATTTCCTGACTCAGGCAATGCGTTATTCATCGCTGTGAAATTCAGTAAATCGAATTCTGCGTCACTAAAATAATATCTAAAATTAAATAGCGTGATGTCGTTATCCCCACCAGCAATTACCGCCTGAATTTCAGGCAGCTCTGCGATGAGCGTTGGTGCGGTATTTACATCGGCGATTTTTATACTAACAGTCGCGAAGCTGGTATGGGAACCATCAGTAACTGAGTAAACGAACCGATCGCTAATCGAACCGTTTTTCGATTGCGGTGCATCGTTTTTTGGCTCGTATATGAATCCACCGTCGCTGAACAGTTGAAAATTCGCAGCAAAAAGTGGCTCTTCAATTGCCGTGGTGTTAACAGTAAGGCTCAGGTTTCGAATGTCTTCGTCGTCTGTGTCGTTGGCCAACAGACTTTGATCATCGTCACCCGAAACTGATAAATAGTCACCTCGCATAATGGTTACCAGATCGTCCACGGCGTCGGGTGCTTCGTTAATCGGGATTGCGCATAAAAGCTGCCGCCGTTCCACCGGCTCGCCAAAGCGATTGACTGCATTGAATTGAAACTCAAGTGCGGCAGGTGCGCGCAATTGAGGCGTGGTAACACTAAAGCGTGTCATGTTGTCTATAACCTGTTCTTCGAATTCAATATTGCAACTATCGTTGTTAGTACAGGAATGACTCAATGAGTTGCTTGCAATGGTTTGGTCAAAGTCGTCGAATCGTTCGCAGCTTCGAACATTTGCCTGTCCGTCCAGTAGCTTCCAACTCCAATTGCTTAGGAGGCTATCGGCGCTTCCAAAGGCCACTGTGCGTTGCGTATTTTCATTAATGCTAAATGAGTCACCTTCGTTCAAAACAACCAAAGATGAGTCAATTAATGCAGGCACGACTCCAGTGTTACTGCCGGAAGGGTCCTCCTGAGTGCCAGTAGAATCGACCCAACCACAAGCCGAAAGCCAGAGCAGTGCCGAAAACGCCAAAAATTTGTATACCAGACCGATTTTCTTAAGTTGCACGAATATCACCGTTATCCACTTCGTTGGCGGACCTTTTGTTTTTATTCCGTACAGCTTAATCGCAGTGGAAAATGTGTCCGTGCGATACTGCACAATAATGCATAGTGTGAAACAGCACGAATTCTGTCCGAATAATCAGTGAATAACGGTCATTTAGTAGGCTTTTCGCTTAGTCATTGGTTGTTTTGTTGCGTAAAAACGCGGAGAATTTCAAGTTAGGGATTGTCACCTAAACCTGGGAGGGTGTTAGCCTTTGGAAAGCGTGCAAAAACCGGAGCTTAACCTGGAATTTAATCCGGTAGTTAACCCGGTAGTTAACCCGGTAGTTAACCCAAATTTGTGGAGCTGTATTGCTATGGAAATAATTGCACCTGAGGCTCAATTAACTCAATTATGAGTGTTCCTTCATATCAAGCAGAGTTACCGAAATCCGGGCGTACTTGGATTACGCTTGTAGCGTCAACAGCGCTACTGTCGTTGCTTTTCGTGTGGGCGCTGCAAAATCCGAATTTATTTTTGAGTGGAAATCCTGATTCAGCCCAGAATGTAATTACAAATCAGTCAGAAACAGATTCAACGCTGTCTCAGATCGACGTATCAGATATCGATGTGTCAGAAGATTTATCAGAAAATACCGATAGTGCAACTCAAAGCGGCGGAAACGCCAGAGCCAGCGATATTGAATTAGTTAAGAAGCAAATTGAATCGCAGGCTGAAACGCCGGTTAACGAGAACCCCGACCCGGCTACGCAAACTGCAGAACAACTGACAGCGGTAAAAGTAAAAGTTGATCAGCAGCAACCCGAGGTAAAGCAGGCGACAGATGATGCGGAGCAGCGCTTAACTGAGCAACTAGCGACCAATGAAGAGACGCGCACAGCCGACCAAGAAATAGTCCGAACCTTAGAGATCGCCGGTGAGCAGGCGGTCTCAGACAACATTGCAACAGAAACCGATGCTGAAAACGCTTTGGCAGAACAAAACTCTGAACCAATGGTTGCGAACGACTCTGCATCACAAATGTCTGCAAACGAGGAACAAGATGCGAGACAATTGGCCGCGCTAAAACTGGCTGCCGCTGAATCAGAGCAGCTTGCGAATGAGACTTCGTTTGCTGAAAAACTGGCCAAAGAAAAATTGGCAGTAGATAAAACGTTGGCTGACAAATTGGCGGCGGAAAAAACAGTGACTGATTCGCTGTCAGTCGAAGAAAACCGAGTAGCCGAGCAAGCAGTAGCTGAGACTTCCTCTGCTGAGGAAAAGGCTGCCGATGAGAAAGCTGCCGATGAGAAAGCTGTCGATGAGAAAGTTGCCGCAGAGAAGGCAGCCGAAGAACAAACTGTTGCAGAAAAAACGTTAGCTGAAGATAGATTGGCTAATTCGGAAGTGAAAACAGACGACGATACCAACGCCGCGAACCAGGGCGTGGAGAATCAACCGGCTGATAATTCGGCTGATCAACCGGCTGATCAACTGGCGGCCTTGTCATCGGCCAGAATAAACAACCCCACACAACAAGCTGCACCAGAGACCGAATCCGAATTTGAAAGAACAAGGCGCAAAGACCTCGCTGAACTGCAGGAATTGGCAGCGCAAATTCGTTTCGCAACCAACGATACTGTAACAACGGGTGATTCAAAAGAATTAATGGATCGAATGTTTGAGTTATTGTTTCTATACTCAGAGACAACCGTTACTGTGCAGGTTGCAAGTAATGAGTACGAGGTAGACGACACCAACCAACTTATTAGTCGACTACGATCGTTGGTTATTATTAACTACTTAATAAAGAGAGGGTTGGATGAGGGACGATTCAATATCGAGGCATTAGGAAAGCAGGATCTACCATTCGACAGCCATTTAGTCTCAGTTGTTGCAACGGTTATAGATAATGGTGATAGATAAATGACAAGTTTTATGACTTTGCAATTACTGGCACTTTTGCTAGGCGCGTCCGTTTTAGGTATCTTGATTGGGTCGTCAGTGATGCGATTAATTCTAAATCGCAAGCTGAAAGCAGCGTACATTGCCAACAACGCTCTCATAGACAGTCAAAATTCCGATGATTTCCAAGCTGGAGAATTTGACGATCAGGTTCCGGGCATGTCTCAAGATGAGCAGGCTCAGCTCGCCGCGCAGCAGGAAACATTGCAAGCTCATGCCAACTTGCAAGCACAGCGGGTCGAAAAATTAACCTCGGAACTGCACGCGTCAGAAGAAAAATGCATAAGACTACAACGCGACTTTGCTAGCTTCAAGGCCAATAAGTTGCGTGAAGTCAGAATGCTCAAAGTCAGCGCTGATGAGTGGCTTGATAATGAAGAATTACCCGTTTTGAATAAAAAGGTTGAGACGATGGCTGCCCACAGTGCCGATGTCGAACAATTGGAACTGGATGACGAGCAGTCCGAACTAGATCAGTCTCAACCAATAATTAGTAGTGAGCTCGATATCCCCTCATTGGCTGAGTTTGAATTACCCGATACTGTTGAAGAGCTGGAATTCGTTCTGAATAAAGATGACGAGCCTACTTAAGCGTGGGCAAAGCTCATGAGAAGCCAATGTGGCACCAGCTTTTCAAGCTGGATGCAGAACAACCTCAAAGTCTACAGGCACAGCTTCGTCAAGCATTAGTCAAAGCAATCCTTGACAATCGAATTCCAGTAGAAGTGCCCCTACCGTCATCGCGAGAGCTCTCACGTCAGCTTGGTGTTGCACGTAACACGGTTGTGCTTGCCTATCAGCACCTAATCGATGACAACTATTTGTTGGCGCATGAGCGAAGAGGTTACTTTGTAAACCCGGAAATTTTGTCTGGTCGAGTCGCACCAACTCTGTCCAGGCCCGGAAATGCTGGCGCTGATGCAGCTTTCGCAGAAGGCCCCGATGTTTCCATAGATCTGCTTTCGCAAAGAAATATTCATCGGCCTCTGGACTGGCAACGCTATCCGTACCCGTTTATCTATGGACAGGTAGATTCATCCTTGTTCCCTGTTAACGACTGGCGGGAAGCCTGCCGGTTGTCACTCAGAGTCGGTGCAATCAGTCAGTGGACACACGATCGGGTAGACAATGATGATGAGTTGTTGGTAGAGCAGATACATACTCGAGTTTTACCACGCCGTGGTGTTTGGGCTGATCGCGATGAGATTCTTATTACCACCGGAGCGCAGAACGCGCTGTTTCTTATTGCGCAGCTGTTGTTGGATAAAGACTCGTTAGTAGGCATGGAAGATCCCTGCTACGTTGATGCAAGAAATATATTTGGATTGTTTGGTGGTAATCGAGCCGCTTTTCCGGTGGGTGAGCAAGGCGTGCAGATCGACGATCGGTTTAAATCGTGCAAACTAATGTACGTAACCCCTAGTCACCAATGCCCAACCACCACCACCATGCCTCTGGCAGCACGTCAGCAATTGCTTGATGATGCTAATGAACACGATGTTGTCATTGTTGAAGATGACTATGAAAGTGAGCTGAATTTTGTTGGCGAACCAACACCTGCCTTAAAAAGTCTCGATTCGAAGCATCGTGTTATCTATGTAGGTTCATTGTCCAAAACTTTAGCGCCAGGGTTACGTGTTGGTTTTATGGTCGGGCCGCCAGGGTTTATAAAAAAAGCTCGAGCATTGCGCCGACTAATGTACCGCCATCCGCCGACGAACAATCAAAGAACGGTAGGGCACTTTCTTGCACTCGGTCATCACGATTCTGCACTGCTGCGTTTGTCGCAGGCATTTCGGCGCAGATGGGAGACCATGGATAAGGCGCTTGCCGCTAATGCACCTTTGTCTAGTATTGCGCCCGCGTTCGGTGGATCCTCTTTTTGGGTTCGACTACCTGAGCACATCAGTGCAAAAGTGCTGGAAGAGCGAGCGTCTGATGCTGGTATTGTGCTAAACGCCGGAGATGACTACTTTGCAGATCGCGAAGGACCAAAAAACTACTGTAGACTTGGTTTTTCATCCATTCCCGAGGAGCGTATCGAAGCGGGAATTGCCAAATTATCTAGCATAATTAGCGATATGTGATGCAGTTTGGGCTCTGGTACAGCCGAGTTAAAACCGCTGGTACCAACGAAATGCAGATGGCCCGCTACACTACTAGGATCTTTTTAATCTAGTACAGGTAAGCGCCATGATCGTTGGTATCCCAAAAGAAATAAAAAACCATGAATACCGCGTTGGCCTTACACCCACGAGCGTACGAGAGCTGGTGGCTCATGGTCATCAATGCATGGTCGAAACTGGCTGTGGTCTTGGCATTGGATGCGACGATAGCCAATATCAACAAGCCGGCGCAACTGTATCTGGCACGGCAAAAGAGGTTTTTGAACAGGCCGAAATGATTGTCAAGGTCAAAGAACCTCAGGCGCAAGAGCGGGCCATGCTGCGTGAGGGGCAGGTTTTATTTACCTATTTGCACCTGGCCGCAGATGCTGAGCAAACCAATGAGCTTATTGGCAGTGGTGCAACGTGCATTGCCTATGAGACGGTTACCTCATCATTTGGTGGGTTGCCGTTGCTGGCACCTATGTCCAAAGTGGCAGGGCGCATGGCTATTCAGGCGGGTGCGCATTGCCTGGAACAGCCCAATGGCGGCTTGGGCATGTTACTCGGTGGTGTGCCTGGCGTTGACCCGGCAAAGGTCGTCATAATTGGCGCTGGTGTGGTTGGGACACATGCAGCTCACATTGCCGTTGGGATGGGAGCTGATACCTGGATTATCGACCGAAACCCAAATGTACTTGAAGCGCATTGGCAACAGTTTGGTACGTCAACCAACACGGTGTTCTCTACCAGGGATTCCTTGGAAAAACACGTGATAGATGCCGATCTGGTCATCGGTGGAGTGCTCATTCCAGGTGCTGCAGCGCCAAAGCTTGTAACCGCTGAAATGGTTAGACAAATGCGGCCTGGTTCGGTGATTGTGGATGTTGCCATTGACCAGGGCGGTTGTGCAGAGACGTCAAAAGCGACCACGCACGCGGACCCCACTTTCATGGTAGACGACGTGGTGCATTATTGTGTAGCAAACATGCCAGGCGGCGTACCTCGTACATCCACTTATGCTTTAAACAACGTAACGCTACCGCATGTCATTACCTTGGCTAATAAGGGTTACAAACAAGCTTTGAAAGAAGACGAACACTTGCGAAATGGTTTGAATGTTCACGCTGGTAAGCTCACATTGCCGGAAGTTGGAGAAGCGCTTGGCCTCGATTATGAGACGGCTGAAAGCGTGCTGTAAGATAGACAAACTTTATTTTAATGAACTGGCGTTGCATAGCAATGCGCACATATCGACTGGAGATATAAAATGGCACGTATGACGCCTTCTGAAGCGTTTGTAGAAACACTGGTAGCCAACGGTGTAACGGATATTT
>CALIMV010000429.1 GCA_938045275.1 uncultured Granulosicoccaceae bacterium | reverse complement strand
TGCCAGCGCAATATTTCCTCCCGGCACAGTTATTGTAGATGCGGCAGATAATTTAATTGATACGCTGTCTGCAAAATTCAATATAAAGCATTAACTGCATCACTATAAGAAACTCGTCACTATTTGAGACTTGTTAACTGCTTACTCGGCTACTTAACTGGGTACTTACCCGGTAATGTAAACCAAAATCTGTAAGCCAATTCAAATAGTTGGTCATACCACGCATAGGTTAAACATATTTAAACGACTGATTCGGCAAACACATTGCCCTTAGTACATCAGGAACTCTGCTTTATAACCTATGTAAAGATTCGGATTGGCCGCTATCCACGTAATGGAGAAATGCAATAACGGCCCCTACGGCAAGCCTATTTCAGGCAAAAACAATGAATCGGACAATGATCTCAGCAACGCCTCTGTTGAGAGCGCTTCCGTTGCTGACCTCTTGGAACAGATTTCTACACTTGAACAAAAGCACGCAGCCTTAAAACAGCACACCAGTCAGCTTGCTGAACTTAGTGATACTGCCGCAGATATGATGCGCCAGGATTCATTGAAAAATTTACTTCAGTTCATTGCCGATGAAATGGTCCGTCTCAGTTGCGCTAATGGTGCGTATTTGCACATGGTCCATGAGACAGGCGACTACTTACATGTGGTGGCTGCTTGTGGCGCCCATAAAAATCAACTAATGGGAAACACAAGAAAAAGAGGTTTTGGGCTCTCTGCTCAAGCCTGGGAAACCGGAACTTTCCAATACACAGATAACTACAATAAAGATAGTTGTCGCGTAGTCGAGTTTCCAGAAGAACTCAAAGCAGTTGCCCTGCCACTGCTTTTCTCAAATCGAATTTCGGGTGTCGCCTTCGTCACCGCGCCAGTCACCGAGGACCTGTATTCACAAATTTCGATATTAAAAGAAATTGCCAAAACCGCGTCAATTGCCATTTACAATACCGAACAGATCGAAGCACAAGCCTTCGAACTTCAAAGAATTAAAGCGTTAAGTGTATTGGGCGACACGCTATATCAATCAACCGATTGGGATTCTATTCTAAACAGTGTTTGCCAGCATCTGTTCGATATTCTTGATATTAAACAAGTCACGATCTATCAATGGTCGGAGAAATTAGACCAGCTCCGGACCTATTGCGCCCGACAAAAAATTGATGGCTCAATTAATGAACATCAGCCTGCCGTACAAAGTTTACGTGAGCACAGTATCAGCAACTGGTGCTTCGAAAACAATGAGTTTGCCCAGATTGACAGACACATTGAAGATGCCAGAGAATCCGCCGAACTTCGTGACTACAACCAAAAAAATAACATCGGCAGCACCATGTGTGTACCGCTTAGCTATCATGAAAAACCATGGGGTGTTGCCACGATACACAAGAGCGATTCACAGCGAAATTTTAACGAAAGCGATGCAAACGCGTTTCGTGCAATGGCAAGTCAAGTCTCAACGGCTTTGCAACGCAACGTTTTAGTATCCAAAGTACACCATCAGGCATTCCACGACAGCCTTACCAATCTGCCAAATCGAAGAAGCTTCGAAGAACACTTTTCCACGCTCATCAATGATCAAAGCGACATGAAATTCGCCATTCTTTTCTGTGATTTGGATGGTTTTAAAGCAGTGAATGACACTCACGGCCATGACGTTGGCGATAAGGTACTGAGGATATGCGCTTCACGAATGGACAATTGCATAAGGCACGGTGATTACCTGGCTAGAATGGGAGGAGATGAGTTTGCGGTTATCGTTAAACTGAGCGGTGTCGAGCACGATACCGGCATTCTGGCAAAACGCTTACTTATCACTATAGGCGAGCAAATCCAAGTCAAAAACCTGTGCATTCAAGTCGGCTTAAGTATCGGCATCAGTTTTTATCCTGATGATGGAACAACGTTCTCAGAATTGCTTAATCACGCAGACGTCGCCATGTATCAGGCAAAACACGCTGGTAAGGGAAAAATTCTACATTACAACAAGCAAGATTCAGAGGTCATTCGAAAGAAGAACGAATTACGCTCGGCGCTGAGGGAAGCGTTATCCAGAAACGAGTTTGAACTATGGTATCAACCTCAAGTCGCCTGGCGAACGAACCGTGTTTGTGGTGTGGAAGCGTTATTAAGATGGAACCACCCTCAGTTGGGAAATGTGCCACCATATGAATTCATACCAATTGCTGAAGAGTCCGGCCTCATTGATAAGCTCGGATTGTGGATACTTGAAGAAGCAGTAACAACATTTCGCTCATGGCAATTACCTGCCAACAAGGTGTTTTGTATGGGTGTCAATATTGCCCCACCTCAGTTTCTCGACGAAGCATTTTCTACTAATGTTCTGAACATACTAAAAAAATACAATGTACGTCCGGAGCAATTAAAAGTGGAGATCACAGAAAGTTTTATCATGAATGACCGAGATAGTGTTGTATTGCAATTAAAACACCTAAGAGAAAACGGTGTTCTCGTAGCGATCGACGATTTCGGCACAGGCTATTCGTCCCTTAGTTACTTGCAAGATTTACCGATTGATGTTCTAAAGATTGATCGTGCATTTGTATCTAGCCTGGCACAAGACAATTATAAAACGTCAATTGCCGCAAGCATTATGGCATTGGCTAATAGCCTCGGATTAACGACAATAACCGAGGGTGTAGAGACTGACGAACAACTGTATTTTATACAGCAACTAGGTTCGGAAACTATACAGGGGTACTATTATTCAAAGCCAGTGCCGGCTTCAAAGATATTGGATGTTGTGCACAGCATTGAACATTCAAAAAATGATGTTTCAAAAGCTTCTTAACGAAATGTAGCGTTCCCGTACCATCGCCTAAAGTTGGCAATCTCACCGTTGAACTCTGACAGGGTAAATGCATACTGTAACCACACACCTTTATGCTGAGGTCGTTCGAACATAAATCCGGCAATATACCATTGAAGATTTTTCTGAGCATTTGTGCCGGTTTGCGTCTCTTCTGCCGATGCGCTTGAACCGGCCCAAACCACATCGTTCGTCCAGGCATAACCGTTGTCGGTCATATTTGCCATATCGAGCAGTACACCGGGCTGCGACATAACTTCACGTTTTATCGTCCTGCGCATCTCAGCCGTAAAAGTTGTACCGGCTGATACGGAATTAAAACTGTCATCGCTATCGGATCGCGCTTTTTGCTCAGTGTTAGCTAGCGACATGGATGTAAAAAATGCAGAATATATCAGGATAACCAATGAAGCGTAAGGTAAGACTTTCATGTTAAACACTCCTCTGCCTGTTCGGATAACAGGCTAGCACAACAGAGCACTATTTTTAATCTATTGGTTTTCCGGGCACGTGATTTTACATCTGTTCAGTGAACGGTAGTTTCTTTCACATTTTCTTGTACTAGAACCCACGGTGCGGCAACCAAGCACCAGAATTCGGGCTCTCTTGCCGCCCAATCACGCGCATCATCATCGCTGGCACGTGACACGGTTTTATCATGGAGCCAGCGCTCCAGTTGTGCTTTGTTGTCGGTGGCTAGAACTGCCCCTACTTCGATTAAGTCTCGTCCTTCCACAACTTTAATAACGACTCCACGAGCAAAATAACGTACTAGGTCGTTCCACGCTATGACGCCTGTTTCCAGATTCAATTTTTCGTTGACCGTAAGTGATGGGTCTTTGTCACTCTGATCTGTCATTGGATGACCTGTCATTGGATCGTTTACATTTACGCGCAGATATCAGCTCGGTTTCATTTCGGCAATAAATTGATTCGATCGTTCGATGGAGCGATTCATTTGTTCAATCAGATTGTCTATGTCACCTTCCAGATTCGCAAAGGTATTCTTTAACGATCCAACCGCCTGGGCATTGAGGTTATGTTTCAAAAACAACACATTGTCACGAAAGGTCTTTAGCACTGGCTCCATGCTGCGTTCAGCAGCCTGCATGCTTTTTAGCATCTCGTTATAACGGCTTTTTGTGTCTCCGAGCTGCCGCTTGCTGTTGTTTCGAAGGTTCGGATCAGTATATTCCTCTATCTCTTTTTCCCATTCGATAAATAAATCTCTGGCAACCTCCTCTACATCGTCTATTTCATCAGATACTGCTTCGGCAGCATCTTTGCTGTCATCGTACTCATCACTGAGTCGATCGTAGGCTTTCTTCAGGCCAGTTTCTTCGATTTGTACAACAGAGCCAAAACGCTCGAGTGCATCTTTAAACTGCTCCTGTGCCTCTTTCTGCGCATCACGCGCATCCTCTACGTTCCCTACCAAAATGTCGCGTTTGTGGATACCTATTTTTTCAAGCGATTTGTACTTTACTGTGTTGCATGAAGATAACAACAATAGCGATATGCCAGCGACCACAAAAAAATTTCTTCTAATCATGATTTTAGCCTTGAATTCGGTTAACAGCGTATGCAGTAGTAAATGCTATCGTAGATGCGGATTAGCAGTGCGGCGCACAAGCTCATCCCAAAGCTCTGCGTTGCAGTTACCCGCTTCAACATGACCTTTTAAATAACCATCGCTGAGCTCTTCAACTCGCGCCAACTGGCATCGGCTCTCCATGGCGTTCCAGCGCCGAGCATCACAAGCATTGCTATCCACAAACTCTTGAACACACGTTAAACCTGCAATTAAATCGTCCGACTTTGAGCTGTTTGATTGGTTAGGTTGCGCTACAAAATTATCAGAGCTGGTAGCGCCCCGATTTGCAACGCTCTCAATAACAATCGATGAAAGTTGTTCATTCATGTCGTCATTATCCAGGCAATCATCATCGGCGGTGAGCACATGACTTTTGGCATTAAATGAGGGGCCTGAGTACACAACCGCTCGATATCCGGGGCTTAATTTTATGGATGATACGCTTTTTTCTTTGACACCAGCCTTTTTTAACGCATTGATATCGTGCTTTCCTGCCGGCAATTGCACACTGCCGCCCCTGTAATTACAGTGGGCATACAAGGTAGCTACAGGAGTCGCAGCAGCATTTGCTGTGCCGGTTTTACGAACAATCATTGATGAGATTGCGTCGTTGTACTGGCCTACCAAACACGGGTTATTGGTGCTTAAGCTACCAGAGCCACCACGTTGAAAATCATTGAGGAACAATTCTACTTGATACCCATCACTGACTTGTAGCGCCGAAATACTGTTGTCTTGAATACCAAGTTCATTCATTTGCGCATTGTTGTACTCACCTTCTCGCAACGTTGCCGACTGACCTTTGTAAGCACATTCAGTAAATACGGTTACACCTGCCGTTGTCACTTTTTCCGGTGCAGCTACAGTGGCCACGCCGTCACCTGAAACCGACACAGACGTAATGCGATTAGCAAAATCACCGGTGTCGATACACGGTACGTCAGCACCGGTTGAAGCCGAGTCCCCGCGAAGAAAATCGTTTTCGTACACTGTAACGCTCATACCATCAGGCACCTTGACAGCGGAAATCTCGTTGTTGCCCAAACCAAACTTTTTTAACTGAGCAAGGTTATAGTCACCAACAGCAAGCTTGGCCGAAAGACCATCGTAATTACAATCAGAGTAAACGGTCACAACGCCAGCTGCTTTTACCGGTTTTTTGGGTTTAAGGCTGTTGTCGCCAAATGTGATGGGTTCTTTGGAGCCAAAGGCCGCTTTGGGTGCATCAATGGTAAGCGAGCTTACAAGGTTATTGAATCCATCTTTTTGAAGGCAGTTATTCGAGCGATCTAAGCTGCCAGAGCGGCCTTTAAAACCATCGTGCTCGAACAGTACGACCTTAAATTCCCCTTCAACTTTCACTGAAGCAATGGCGTCGTCAGGAATACCTACTTTAGCCAGATCTGAAATCGTGTATTGGCCTGGTGCCAGGGTAACACCCGGCCCCTTAAATTCGCATTGCCCGTAGAAGGTCACATCAGCAAAAGCCGAAAATGGCAAGAGCAACAAAAGTCCAATTATTTTTCTCATTACTACCTCCTGATGAACAACCTACTACGAATATAGC
>CALIMV010000428.1 GCA_938045275.1 uncultured Granulosicoccaceae bacterium | reverse complement strand
AATGCGCCGCACACACAATTCGTCAGACTTTTTCTTAGCTGGCAGAATGCTCTCAACCTGGGTGTTCGCTTTGGCGGTTACTGCCATCACTCTGGCTGCGTGGACTTTTATGGGTTTTCCGGGACTCGTCTATCGTGATGGGTTCCAGTTTGTCAACACCGCTTCTTATGGAATAGCTGTGGGGCTTGGTGGCGTCCTCATACAAAAACGTCAATGGCTGCTCGGGCATCAGTTTGGCTACACCACTGCCGGAGAAATGTTTGAGGATTATTTTCAGGGCTATGGGCTACGCCTGGCGAGTGTTGCAATCGCATTGTTGTTTGGTGTGCCATTCGTTGCCTTACTGTTCGGCGCCTCCGGATTTCTGATCAGCGAGCTTACCAATCAACAGGTATCACGCGAAACCGCCATGTGGGGTTTGTCGGCGATGATGCTGATGTATTGTGTAACCGGTGGCCTGCAGGCGGTGGCTAAAGTTGCCGTTGTACAGTGTGCATTGTTTGTACTGGGACTACTGGTAATAGGAACGTTCGCCATAAATCTGGTTGGAGGGTTCGATCAACTCAATCAGGGGTTGGCCAATGTTGCCATGAATCTTCCCGGATTCTGGGGCAATACCAATGGATTGGGTGGAGGCAGTTTTCCAGGCTACTTTGCTATACCCGGCGTTATTCAGTGGACTGCAGGTATTGGTATTGAGTCTCCGGACGGTGGGCCCTGGACAGCCATTATGTGTTTGACCTTCATGCTTACAGTAATGGGTATTCAATCATCGCCGGCATTGTCAATGTGGTCTTTTTCGGCGAAGTCGGCGCAAGGTTTTGACATTCACCAGGTGTGGGGAGCTGCTTTTACCTGTGGATTGTTAATGCTTGTATTCGCCACACTGATTGGCGTTTGTGCTCATTTTCTTGGCGCCAATGCAGAAGTGACCGATGCAGAAATGGCCACAGCTAACTTATTACCAGCGGTTGCCATGGCCGAGCACAACAAAGTAGTCCCACATTTTATTCAATTGATCAGTCAGCAAAACCCGCTGTTGCTCGGTGTTCTGGCAGTCTGTGCGATTGCCGCTTTGCAGGCAACTGCCGCTGCATTCTTGTTCAGCACCGGCGCTATTCTGACAAAAGACCTTTACCTGCCTTTTATTCATCCGAATGCTGATCATCGAAAACAAATTCTCATCGCCCGAATTGCCATAAGCCTGGTATGCCTTGCGGCATTGTTGCTGGCGAGCTATTCAATGACAGCCAGCCTGTTGTTTGGCAGCTTGGCAATTTCAGTCAGCTTTCAACTGTGGCCAGCACTACTGGGTGTAACGAGATTTCCATGGATAACCCAAAAGGCCGCATTGCTTGGATTAGTAGCAGGTGTCATCGTTGTTGTGCTGACCGAACCCATTGGCCAGCGTTTAACAGCTGGGGCATTGCCCTGGGGCCGATGGCCGTGGACTATCCACTCGGGTGTGTGGGGAATGTTTTTCAATATTGTGGTGTGTCTGGCTTTGTCTGCCACGGCTGCGCGTGACAGCAACTGGCATCGACGTGTCGAAATTCACGGTTTCCTGACGCAAGTTTGCGCCATTCGCAATTCAAGACGTTGGTTAAAACCGGTTGCCGGAGTCATGGTGCTAATTTGGTTATTTTTTGGTATTGGCCCCGGGTCGGTTATAGGAAATATTCTGTTTGGTGAACCCAATGCCGGATACGAATCCTGGCATCTGGGTATGCCATCAGTCTGGGCCTGGCAAATCATGTGGTGGGCAGTAGGGGTTGGCATGGTCTGGTATCTGGCCGTCCGACTGGAACAATCAACTGCACCCGAACAACTGCTTGTTGATGCAACGAAATTTGTCGACGCTGAACGAGCCTCATCAATGGAATCGGGAAGTGCAAATAGACCAGGTGGTCCAGTCATTCAACATGTACGCAAACGTGTTTCGTAAACCTGCAATGGATTAGATACCCGATGCAACACGATCTAATGGAATATTACAATGCTTAGGATTACTGGGTATAGCGATCTTTATTCACTTTGTCCTGGAGACTCGATTAAGTTTTACATTAACAGTGAAAACAATGAAGACTACGATGCCCATATCGTACGTCTCATACATGGCGATACCAATCCCGAAGGGCCAGGATACAAAGAAGAGGAAATCAGCGCGGATTGCAACGGCACCTATAACGGCCGTAATCAACGAATACACGGTGGATCCTATGTGATTGTTCCGCAGGACCAGCGCCTTAATACAACAAGTTTTACCCTACAGACTTACCTTTTTCCTACCACGCCTGACAAAGGCCGTCAGGCCGTTATCGGCAAGTGGGTTGAGGAAAGCAAATGCGGCTATGGACTCTTTATTAATGACCAAGGTTGTCTATCGGTTGAAATTGGTGATGGCAAAGGAATGGTCATGCAGCTTTCGAGCGACAAACCAATGTTGCGCAAAGTCTGGTATCTGGCAGCTGCAAGCTATGACAGCGAATCCGGGAAAGTAACGCTCTATCAGGAACCGGTAGTGACTGCAACCAATGGTGGTCTTGGCATGTCAATTTTGCATCCAGCTGAAGACACTACCGCAACCGTTGAGGCGATCAGTGGAATCACGCCCGCGGCTAACGATGCCCCTTTATTGATGGCGGCAAGTACGCTGGTGGAGAGAAGTGGTCGCAGTATTCACGGTGCGCATTTCAAGGAGGCAAATCCACCTGTTGAATTGCCGGAACAGACTTGTGTTTATAACGGAAAACTTGATCGACCACGTCTTAGTCAGCGTGCGCTGACCAAGTCCGAAATTGAGGCGCTGGCCAGAGGGTACAAGACTTGTGCATCTGAACTGCGCAACGACGTTATCGGTGCCTGGGATTTTCACGCCAATATCACAGACAATATTGCATCAACCTACATCATTGATACGTCCGGCAATGAACTCAATGGCCACATAGTTAACCTGCCGGTGCGCGGTATGACTGGTTATAACTGGACTGGCGATGAAATTGTTTATCATCATTGCCCAGAGGAATACGGTGCCATTCATTTTCATGATGATGACATTGACGACGCTCGCTGGGATGTTGATTTTGAATTTAACATTCCCGCCGGACTGAAAAGTGGTATTTATGCGGCGCGGCTACGCATCGGTGGCGATGATTCAGCCGACACCGAAGACTTTGTCCCGTTTGTGATACGCCCGCCACAAAATACAACAACTTCACGCTTGGCATTGATTCTGCCAACCAATAGTTACATGGCGTATTCGAATGACAACCTGGGCACTAACTCGGTTGTTGCGCAATTGCTTGCCGGCAAAGTACCTGTCATGAATCCGTCCGATTTGTATTTGAATGAACATCGCGAGTACGGTCTTTCAACGTACTCGCTGCATTCAGATGGCAGCGGTGTTTGTTATTCATCCCGTTTGCGTCCAATATTAAATATGCGTCCGAAGTACCGGCACTGGCTGTCGCCATCACTGTGGCAGTTAAACGGAGACTTACACCTGACTGACTGGCTGGAAGAAAAAAACCTTGATTTCGATGTGCACACAGATGAGGATTTGCACCGCGAAGGTGTAGCTCTGTTAAACCAGTATCAGACGGTCCTGACTGGCAGTCACCCTGAATATTTTTCAGAAAAAATGTACGCCGCTTTTGAAGCCTACCAGCTTGGAGGTGGCCGCTGGATTTATCTGGGCGCCGATGGCTTTTACTGGGTCAGCGAATACCATCCCGACAATCACAACATCATTGAAGTGCGTAAAGGTGAAGCAGGTACGCGTGCCTGGACTGCAAACCCCGGAGAGTATAACAATGCATTCGATGGCAAGTTTGGGGGCATGTGGCGTGCGCGCGGACGGATTCCAAGCAAGTTGTGCGGGCTGACCTTCACCGCCTACGGCTTCGATGTGTCCTCCTACTATCGACGAGAAGAGGACAGCAAGCGACCCGAGTGCTCGTGGATATTCGATGGCGTGGGAGAAAATGAAATCATCGGCGATTTCGGGCTTGTCGGTGGTGGCGCTGCCGGACTCGAACTCGACCGTTACGATCTTGAGTTTGGTACGCCTCACAATGCCTACTTGCTGGCGCGTTCAGAAGGCCATACAAATTTGATGTTGCAGGTAAACGAAGAAATACATTTCTCCGTTCGTGGCTACTACGGTGGAGGCACCGAAAATCCGCAGGTGCGTGCTGACATGATTTACTACAAGACGCCAAACGGGGGCGCGTTGTTTGCTCCGGGGTCGCTTTCCTGGTGTGGCAGCTTGTCCCACAATAACTACGACAACAATGTGTCTCAAATTCTTGAAAACGCCATTCGCGGATTTCTAAAGGAAGGCCCATTACCCTAGTTGAGATGTCATGAAAAACGACCCTGCGAACAACAATCAAATGATGGAAAGGCCCGAAGGCAAAGAAATGATGGGTGCGTCAATGGTTCCACCGAATGCCTTAGAGCAGGCAGCACTTGGTG
>CALIMV010000427.1 GCA_938045275.1 uncultured Granulosicoccaceae bacterium | reverse complement strand
GCACAGCGACGATTGACCCGGCAAGTGGTGCCTGGACTTTCACGCCAACCGATGCCGATTGGTTTGGTAGTGATAGTTTTGAAGTTACAGTCACAGATGATTGGGGCGGTACAGCCACACAGATTGTCAATATAACGCTCGCCAATGTCGACGATACCGCAGTGATCAGCGGTGATATAAGTTACATCGGCAACGAAGGTGACACTATCTCCGGCAATATGACAGCAACCGATATTGAGGGGTTAACCGACGGAACAATCTTTTCTATTTCCTCCGCAGATTCACAAGGCACCGCTTTCATTGACCCGGCCAGTGGCGCATGGTCAGTGCTGCTAACTGACCCCGACTGGTTCGGCGTCTACAGTTTTACAGTGACGGTTACCGACGATTTAGGAGGTACGACTTCACAGCTTGTGAACGTTTCGCTTGCCAATGTAGCGGACATACCTGTAATCAGTGGCGCTGACTCGGGCACAGTCACAGAAGATGTGAATATAACGGGTAATGCGTTATCCATAAGCGGTAATTTGATAATAATTGATAAGGATACCGGTGAATCAACATTTCAACCAGCATCACTAGCAGGCGTTATTGGCTCTTTCATTATTGACAGTGACGGTAGCTGGATTTACACAGCCGATAACAATCGAATTGAGATTCAGCAACTGGATAGCGGACAAACCTTTACAGAATCATTTTCGGTCTCCGCATTCGACGGCACAACCCACATGCTAACTATTGATATCTTGGGAACTGAAGATGCACCAGTGCTCACTGGGGTTGCAACGGGCGAAGTCAGTAAAGACGAAACGCTAACGGCCAGTAATACACTGTACATCAGTGATGTGGATGCTAATGACAACCCTATTAGCTTCTCCAATGAGGCGAATTCAATTGGTGACAACGGATACGGACATTTTTCAATGGTTGATGGTGTATGGACCTACACTTTAAATAATGATCATCCAGCGGTTCAAGCGCTCGAAAGTGATGAAACATTAAATGATTCGCACACGTTTACAGCATCCGACGGCTCAGAACAAACCGTGACCGTTGTTATTAATGCTGTAAGTTTGCCATTGCTAGGTAGCGCCAATGGTGAGATTCAAGCACCTGATGAAAATACAGATAACGTCGACAACTCAAGCAGTGCCAGCAGTATTAACGAACTGGAGTACGAGTTACTAGAAGCTATTGCTACAATAACAAGTTCGGAACCAGCCAATAACATTATTAGAGAACCAGTTGACACTGGCGTTGGAGAAGAGCTTTTTTCCCACACCGAGCTAATTGTTATTTATGGCGAAGAAACAGATAACAATGTACCCGTTAACAAAGTAGCAGACCGACAACCGGGATACGTTGCGCCAGACCCAATTGATGATTTACTTGCGTTGAATTTCATTTTAGCGCCAGCACAAGAAACTTATCCGGTCAATCAATACGATATTGCCGTGTCTGAAAAAACAGCGAAAGAGAACTTACGCCGTGCAACACAAATTATGCGCGATCAAATGAACGAAGCTGCCGCTCTTGATCGTCAATCTCAAAAACTTGCCGATTTAGCTCTGCGGGTTACTGGTGTATCACTGTCTGCCGGGTCACTTGCATGGCTATTGCAAAGTGGGAGTCTTTTTGCGAGTGCGCTTTCGTCAATTCCAACCTGGCAAGGCTTTGATCCACTTCCCGTGCTTGCGAAAAAGCGTAAATCGCGAAGATGGATATTCAATCGAAATAAAAAAACAAGCCCTCAGGTTGATAACAAAGACACTGATGCTGGCCATATTCTCGACTCACTAAATAGTAAAAGGGCTGCAGGGTCGTCGCAGCGTGGACGCGAGGTTTAAAATGACACCAGCAGTACGTATTAGTATAGGAATCGTCGCTGTTACTATCAGCCTTCTATTTGCAACAGACTGGTTGCTGGAAATATTCCCCGATCCTTACGCACCGGCGCTAAAAGAACGCCAGGAATTGTCTGAATCTCTTGCAATTCAATATTCAACACTCGTAACAGCAGACAGACTATCCGATATGCAATTAGCTATGGAGTCTGTGGTTGATCAAATGCCAGATGTATTGTCAATGAGTCTTGAAAAAACCAATGGAGACTCTGTTGCAATTACTACACAGCACAGTAATTTATGGGAAACACCAGAGAACGGTCAATCCACACCGACAAACGTGTTGATTCCAATTTATGAAGGTTCAGCAGAATGGGGAGTATTACAAGTTAAGTTTGCAAATCTCCCGTTCGACGGGTTTCTTGGATTATTGACCACTCCGTTGTACAAACTGGTTGCAGTAATGGCAGCTGTGGGTTTTATTGTCTATTTACTTTATTTAACTCGAACCCTGCGTTATCTAGACCCTAGTGCAGTGGTGCCCAGCCGTGTGAGAGCAGCGCTCGATCAATTGGTCGAGGGCGTCTTTATCTTAGATCATAAGCGACAAATTGTACTTGTAAACTCATCCTTTGCGGGACAAGTGGGATTGTCACCCGATGCATTGCTGGGTGTTGACCCTTCGGGTTTACCGTGGTTAAAAAACGATGGTGATCAACAATCCAACGATTTCCCTTGGGAGTTAGCACTGGAGAAGGGTGAACGCGTTACCGATCAAAAAATACGATTACAGTCTCCAGTACATGGGACCCGCTTGTTCACAGCCAACGTATCGCCAATTATTGACGGAGGTGGAAAACAACGAGGTGCACTTGCCAGTTTTAATGATGTGAGTGAACTGCAACGCGTGAACACAGGATTAAAAGTGACATTGAATAATCTGGAAAAAGCTCACGATGAAGTTCGCAAGAAAAACGAGGAGTTATTTCAACTGGCGACAATTGACACTCTGACCGAATGCTTAAATCGTCGAGCTTTTTTTGAAAAATTAGAGTTGGAGTTTGAGTTAGCGAAGCGGGACGACCTCAAGCTGAGTGTAGTCATGGCTGACATTGATCACTTTAAATCGATAAATGATGAATTTGGACACTCCACGGGAGACGTTGTCATTAAAGAGATGGCCAAATCGTTATCGGAGTCTGTCGGGCCGAATGACTGTGTAGGGCGATATGGCGGCGAAGAATTTTGTATGCTGCTCGTAGGGTCAGACGAGACACAGGCTATGGCCATTAGCAATCGAGCGAGGCGTGATTTTGAAAGTCTGTTTGGGAATGAAAACAGTGTTACTAAGGGGCGAGTCGTAACCGCAAGCTTTGGCCTTTCTGAAATAAGCTATGGTGCTAAAAACGTAACTGAAATTCTCAATCAAGCTGATCTTGCTCTTTACGAGTCGAAAAATAACAATAGAAATTGTGTTACTGATTGGAATGATATCGAAACCGATCGGAAGAAGGCAGGCTGATATGAGCGATGTAGCATCTGAATTCGATTCAAGCCTTGTCGAAATAAGCCATTTACTTAGCGCTCACACAAGTGAGATTCGTTATATAGCCGGTACGCGTATATTTTCCGAGGGAGATAAAGCCGACTACGCATACATGATTGAAAAAGGGTATGTGGAAATTTCATCTAATACGAGTGGTAGTAAGGAAGTTTTGGCTATTCTTTCACCGGGTGAGATTTTTGGGGAAATGGCAATACTGGATGGTTTGCCACGCAGTGCCACAGCTATAGCTATGCATGCAACCACTGTAATACCCATTGCGGGAGATCAACTGATTAGCGAGATAGATCGCAGTAGCCCGGTCACTCGTCTTATTCTACTCAGTGCGATGAATCGACAACGATCTTTAAGAGCTAAAGATCATCGCGTTGTTGTAGAACTTGCCGATGGCAATAGTACGTCTAGTCGAGACGACTCTCAAATTAAAACGGTTCGGGCCAATGCCGCTCAGCAACTCAGGCTTAGGCTGGAGATGGAAAAAGCAATCACTAATCAGGCATTAAAACTCGCTTATCAACCAATAGTGTCTCTTGTTGATGGGCGCGTAGCCGGTTTTGAGGCATTAATCCGTTGGCCACGCAAAGATGGCGTATTGATATTACCTCAGAACTTTGTTCCATTGGCTGAGCAGTCGGGGTTGATAGTCCCACTTGGTGCATGGATATTAGAGCATGCTTTGTTGTCTTTGGCTATGATCGAACGCAGACAACAGCAACAAAATATCAGTGAATCGAATATTTTTATGAGCGTTAATGTATCACCCAAGCAAATCGAAAACGAAGAAGATGTTGAGCACCTGGCAACGATTATTGAGCGTGCCAACGTAAATCCAGCCAATATCAAGCTTGAAATAACGGAACAAGCACTACTTATCGACCCGAGAATGGCAACAATTGGGCTTGCTAGATTAAAAGCGACCGGTGTAAAGATTGCAATTGACGACTTCGGAACCGGCTACTCAAGCTTGAGTTACCTTCATCGCTTCCCAATAGACACGCTAAAAATTGATCGTTCGTTTGTACAAAGAATCGTTGAGGATCAAGGACGTCAACGGGTAGTTGCGGCAATAATTAGTTTGGCTCGCGAACTTAATATGGATGTGGTTGCAGAAGGGGTAGAATACATCGATGAAGCGGATTGGTTGAGATCACATAATTGTCGCTATGCACAAGGATTTCTCATAGCGAAGCCGTCTCCGTTTTCCACAGCTGTCAGTTATTTGGACCGTAATATAGAATTCTAATTAGCTTAAATACAACTGACCTAATTCAGTAAATTAGCCATTAGACGAAAACTACCCGGCACCAGTTGAGTCATTTGGTGATGCAGAATTAACGATGTATGCGTGTGCCTGCCTTGACCGATTTTAGCACTGAGCAGGCCTCCGGTGAGTGGTCTTTCATCAGGGTCGCTCATTGATAATAAGGCCTGATAATCATCATGCCATTTTTTTGCAAAATATAAGCCTCGTTCTTTGTGCCACTGCTTCCAATCCACGGAAGTGATTTTATTAGGTACATTCAACAGAGGGTGATCAGGTAGCAGATGCGTAACATCGGCCTGTTCATCGGTTACTCTGAACCTTAATGAAGGTTGACCAATCTCCAAATAGCGTGGTGTGACAGTGTGTGGATCCCAATTGTCGCGCGGCCTATGATACAGAGTCAGTAGATGACCGCCATTTTCAACCCAGCGATGAATGTGTGCGATGTTTTGGAATAGCACGGGGCGAGTACGCACAGCAAAAATGCCGATCACCACGGTATCAAACTGCTCAAGTATTTGCGCTGAATTGATCTGTTGATCATCTAATTCTGTGACGTTAACCCCCATAGCGCTCAAGTGCTTGGCCACATGATCGTTTCCGCCTCCTATATAAGCTACGCGTGTGTCCGGTAGTTGTACGTCAAGTACGAGTACGGAAATAATCGCATCGCTGACCAGTACGCGTGAATTGGTATGGGCATAGTTAATCATTTGCTCTGTCACGGTTTGCTGCCCATTGACTTGAAGCTTTAATTCATACAGCCCGGCTTTGACGTAAGTAGGTAACACGACTTTAATGTCATTCGTTGTTGCAGTGCATACCCATTTCTCCGGCGCTTGAATCGACACCGTTGCATCGTTTGGAATACATTTTTCTATTGCAATGGAAAATGCTCTGTTAGTTGATTGTCGGTTGATAATTTCTGAATATGATGACAGTTCAATACCACTCTTCGGCAATGCCAACGGCGTGTTAACCATGCTAATGTAGGAATAGCTTTCGACTCCGCCTACATTGAGTTCGATTTTTACTGCTGGTTTAATGGCCTGGTCAGGGAAAAAATCGACAGGGTATGGGTTGCTTGGCTTACTGTTCTCGGCAAGAGTCAACGTATTATCGGCATAGCGCCAATTGTCATCAAGATCAAATGAAACTGTGGGTTCTATTTTTTTTGTCGTACTGGCCGTTGGGCCTTGCATCTCCAACTTAACCACGGTTTTCTGACCGGGTCTTAAATAGGTTTTTTCAGCAACGGCGTAAACAACCACACCACTGGCAATGCGTATAACACGAGACAATTGACTCATTTTCCGAATTAATTTGTGCTGCACATTTGCAGTTGTATTGTCAGGGCAGTTTTGCAATGCAGCGCGTACGCTAACCAATGCGAGGTTCGCAGCGGCTAATACCTTATTGAAATCAGGAAACGCATCAATTGTTTCTTCAACAGCCTGTTGTGCAGTAGCAAGTTGGCTTCTTATTTGGGGTGCTTGCGCATAATCCGCCAGTTGTGATAAATCGGCGGGTAGGTTAGCCGTAACACTGTCATCTTTTTCGGAAAATATTGAGTAGGCCAAATGCAATGGCCAATCACGTTCCTCACCGATTGTTATCCAGCGCCCCATACCCTGGGATAAATGACAGCGACGTGATTGCTGCCCGATAAGTTCCCAACTCCAGCCAGTAAGTTCGTCAAAATCATTTGCCTTAACGCTCAACGTTGCTGGTGGTGGAGGTATTTCGTCATCGTAGGCGCCACCACCTCCGCCCCAGGCAGGTAGGTACAACTTGGCTACTGTCCAGGGAGGTATTGTCTTGCCATTATGCTCGATTAAAAACCGTTTATCAGCCGCTGCCGACACGACTTCGTGAGCCAACTGCGTCATTGCTCGGTGGTGTCCATGCTGGCCAGGTACATCTAAAAAAGTTGGACACAGAATATCGGGCTTTTCTCGACGGACTATCGACACAAATTGCTTGAGTGAATGCTCATGCTTCCACTTTGCAAGGGTTTCCTCACCGCTTTTTGAGAATCCGAAATCGCAAAGTGAGTCATTAACGTGTGACGATAGCCAGTACAGTCGCATATCCAATACCGAGGCAGCGCGCTCCATCTCGGCTGTACGTAGCGTACCCAGTGCCATTCCTGATTCTGTGCCTATGTCGTTTTGACCACCCTCACCACGGTTTGCGCAAGCAAACGAGATATCCAGGCCATCTCGGAACCCAAGTGCTGCCAGCATGGCTGAGGTTTCGTCGTCCGGATGCGCGCCGGAATTCATAAACGACACTGTTGAGCGTAAACGCTGTAGCGCAAAATGTAAGTCTAATACGCGTGGGTGCAGCGATGCATGCTCAATTCTATTGATATCGAGTGGTGGCATTTGATTAGTTCTCGTAATTAACTCATATGTAGCGTGCAGCCCATGTATTTTGCTGATGGCCCATTGGTACTACTCTAAATACAATTCTCTGATGCCAACCAAATGATTCTGCCCATATCCTGGCTGGTTTGTTTATCCGTAACCTCACTCGGCTTTGACACAGTAGTGAGCATATAAAATCTGACTGCTAGTGTATTTCTCTAGCATACCTAAATACTGCTAATAAACTTGATAATTCAATTGAGTTAGGTTAATACTGGGGAAGAAAAACAATGTCGCTCCAAAATAAAGGAGCACACACAACGAGGAAAAGAACATGTTCAAACGTATTAGAAGTTTGATAATCATGACATTTGCAGGTGCTACGTTCGCACTATCAAGTAGCACGGCAGCAGCCGATGTAGAAATCGAATACTGGCAATATTTCTTTGAAGCGCGTGTTACTGCAATGGATAAGCTAATTGAGAACTTTCAAGCTGCTAATCCAGGCATTACGGTAAAAACCAATCATTTCCCATACGCAGACTATCGCACTAAGGTAGCCGCCGCCATTCCGGCAGGTGAGGGGCCTGATGTGGTTCAGCTCTTCTATGGTTGGTTAAACGACTATGTAAACGCGGAACTAATTCAACCATTGCCGGCCAGTTCGGTATCACCTGAAATGGTGGATAAAGAGTTCTTCCCCATGGTGCAAGCCATGAAGCGAGATGGTGAATATATGGCACTGCCAACAGCGGTGCGCTCACTGGCTCTATTTTACAATCAAAGACTATTCGACGAAGCTGGTATTGAAGCACCCCCGGCAACGCTTGATGAGCTGATAGAGGTTGCAAAAAAATTAACCAAGAAAGATGCCGCTGGCAATCTGACTCAAGTTGGCATAACCACTGGCATGACCGCTCAAGATCACCATTGGTGGCGAGAGGTTTTGGTTCGTCAGTTTGGTGGCCAACCCTACAGTGATGACAACAAAACGGTTAACTACAACAATGAGGCTGGTCAGAAAGCGCTACAATTTTACGTTGACCTTGCTGATAAGCATGAAGTGACTGATGCAGGCTTTATGGATGAACCTCAAGCTGCTTTCAAGGCTGGGCGTGCAGGTATGCACATTGATGGCTCATTCAGAATAGGTGCACTTAACGATACCAGAGGGCTAAAATGGGGTGTTGCCGAGTTGCCTGCAGGTCCAGACGGCACCAAGTCAAACTACTCTTCTTACTGGGTCAATGCAGTAACAACAAAAGCTGAAGGAGAAAAATACGACGCCGCTATCAAGTTTATGCAGTACATTACCTCCGACGAAGCCATGCAGATATGGTTGGATACCGTTGGTGAGCTTCCTGCAAAGCCATCTGCCGCTTTGACTGATGAAAACAGCAATCATGAAGTATACGGCCCCTTTGTTAAAGGTCTGAGCTATGCGCAATCCACCAAATTCGTTAGTGAAAGTGATCAGCGACAATTGATGGTAGACATGGTGGAACGCATTAAACTGGAAAATCAATCAGTTGCCGATTCGATCGCTGTAGCGGCAGAGAGTGAACAAAAAATACTGGATGATTTTAACAAGTAACAAGAACCGTCGTTGCGCCGTACTGATTCGTTTGTTGCAGTTCTGCTTTATTCATCCAAGTAGAATGCACATTTCATGAATTGGTACGCGCGCCTGCCGGTTTCGCAGAAAAGAACCGTGTGGGCCTGGGGATTTTTGGCCATTCCCATCGTGTTTTATGTGGTCGTGCGGTTCTATCCAACGGCCAATGCCATTGTGTTGTCCTTTCAGGAGTGGAATCTGTTGGGCAGCCGTCAATGGGTTGGCCTGCACAACTTCCAGCAACTATTTCAGGATGAGGTCTTCTGGAAAGTTTTCAAGAATACATTTGTCTACCTTCTCATCGGTACACCTGTTAGTCTGATTCTTGCGTTTTTCATTGCCTACCACCTCGATAAAATCAGGTTTCTTCACGGAACCATTCGAGCATTGTATTTTCTGCCATTCATGACCAGTGCCGTCGCTATGGCTTGGGTTTGGAGATGGTTCTATCAACCCGTTCCAATTGGTCTGTTCAATAATTTTCTTGCAAGTATGGGTATCCCCCAAATAAATTTTCTCAATTCCACCGTTAACGCATTACCCAGTGTATTGGCTCCCGCTATATGGGCTGGTCTTGGTTTTCAGGTCATAATTTTTATGGCAGGTCTCAGGGCCATCCCAAAAACTTACTATGAGGCTGCCTATATTGACGGTGTGTCTAGCTGGACCATACTGCGTGAAATTACTCTGCCGTTGCTAAAGCCGACCATAGTGTTTCTGGTGGTTTTCTCGTCGATCGGTTTTCTACGTATATTCGATCATGTTTTTAACATGACAACGAACAATCCTGGCGGACCTTTAAATTCCACTAAACCGCTGGTACTAATGATTTACGATACCGCATTTAACAGTTTTGATATGGGCTACGCTGCCGCTCAAACTGTGGTGCTGTTTGTTATTTTGCTACTGGTGAGTTTGCTGCAACTCCGATTATTCAAGGTCAGATGAATGCAACCTGGTAATTCAGATGCAGCATCCAGTGAATTGGCTGTCAAGGCAAATTCCAAAGCGCTGTTAGAGGGTAGCTCGGCGCGGCATGAACGCTCTCTGGGTCAGTTTATTCGTTGGATAGTGTTGTTTGCTGGTGGTGTTCTGATGGTCATGCCGCTGGTTTACATGCTATCAACTTCCTTTAAGTTCCCATTTGAGGTTTACAATCTTAATTTAATTCCTGAAGAACCCACGTTGGAAAATTACACCTACGTGCTCGGTGATGGCCGGTTTATGAAATGGTTTATAAACTCACTGGTCATTGCCACATTAACAACAATATCGAACGTATTGTTCGATAGTCTGGTTGGCTATACCCTATGCAAATTCAGCTTTAGAGGACGGTATATTGTTTTCATTGCTATTTTGTCTACCTTGATGATACCGACAGAAATGCTGGTCATTCCATGGTACCTGATGTCACAGCAGTTCGGATGGCTGGATACAACCTGGGGCATTATGTTTCCAGGATTAATGACCGCATTTGGTGTGTTTCTGATGAAGCAGTTTTTTGAATCTGTGCCAGATGATTTTATTGAGGCTGCTCGCATAGACGGACTTAACGAGCTGCAAATATGGTGGAGTGTAGCAATGCCATTGGTAAAGCCAGCTTTGGCGGCATTAGCTATCTTTGTCTTTTTAGGCAATTGGACTGCTTTTATCTGGCCGCTTATCGTAACCAATAGTCAAGACATGTATACCTTGCCTGTTGGGCTTACCACTTTTAGTGTAGAGCAGAGTGTTGAATGGGAGCTAATCATGACGGGGGCTGCAATATCAGTGCTTCCCACGCTTATAGTGTTCCTGGTTTTCCAGCGCTTTATTATTCGTGGTGTTGTCATGGCAGGGCTGAAAGGATGACAGACGAATCGGTGTTTCCACATCCGGTATACAAAAAAACCGTTCTTGAGCCGTTGTTTGATGGAGTTAAAGTTCATTTCGCTCACGCGATGGCTCAGATAAACCGCGCTCACCTTGTCATGCTTTTTGAGACTGGCATATTAAATTCAGACAAAGTTTCAGCGATAGCGAAAGCGTTACAGGACATTGAATCAGATTTAAACATTGATCATTGCCAATATACGGGAGAATTTGAAGATTACTTTTTTATGGTGGAGCATGAGCTTCGATCTCGACTCGGTCCAGATTTAGGTGGTATGTTGCATACTGCACGGTCGCGTAATGATATGGATCACACCATGTTCAAACTGCAGTTACGCACCCGTTCGCATGCCTTACTGGCATTAGGACACACGTTAGCTGACACGCTCATACAAAAAGCTAAAGATGAACGCGATACCCCCATAGTTGCTTATACCCACGGTCAGCCAGCTCAACCGACTACTTTCGGACATTATCTTGGCGCGGTTATAGAAGTGCTACTGAGTGATCTGCAGCGAATCAGCGATGCAAAAAAACTTTTAGACTATTGTCCGATGGGGGCTGCAGCCATTACTACCACTGGTTTTCCAATTGATCGTCACCGTATGGCTGAATTACTTGGTTTTGTTGCACCAAAGCGCAACAGTTACGGCTGTATAGCGTCTGTTGATTATATCACCGGGTTGTATTCATCAATCAAACTGCTGTTTTTACATATTGGAAGAATCACACAAGATATGGCTTTTTGGTCTGCATTTGAGGTTGGTCAGTTGTATGTGCCTAATTCGCTTGTGCAAATTTCTTCGATAATGCCGCAAAAACGAAATCCTGTGCCAATAGAGCATTTGCGACACCTGGCGAGCGTAACGGCGGGGCGGTGCGACACCATCGTTAATACCATGCACAACACACCATTCACAGATATGAATGACAGTGAAGGCGAAGTGCAAAGTGCTGGATTTTCCGCGTTTGATAGTGGTTCGCGTGTACTTGAGCTGTTATCTGCCTTTATAGGTGTGGTTAGTATCAATGAGCAGAAGGTGCAAAGTAACAGTGATTCTGCTTGCGCAACTATTACTGAGCTGGCAGATACGCTTGTGCGAGATGAATCTTTGTCTTTCCGCCAGGCTCACAATATCAGCGCCGGCACGGCGAAAGCGACATTGTCTAAGCAGATAGCATTATGCGACGGTTACAATGAATTTGAAAAGGTGTTTAAAGAACAGACCGGTCGACTGCCTCTTATGGATAAAAACACATTCTTTAGCACCGTTTCGATTAAGTCTTTTGTTAATGCACGTGATCGATTTGGTGGGCCAGCACCCATCGCCATGAAAGAAGCACTCGATCACTATTCACATGAGCTTAACGAGCTAACGGCCAGAGCTGCTGCTGCTCATAACCGATCGTCTTTGGCGCAACAAGAGCTTAATACCGTGTTTAAGCAACTACTGGAGCTTTAAGCTGTGGCTACACTCAGTCTTCAAAATTTAGTTAAGCGTTACGGTAAAACTGAAGTGCTGCATGGAATCGATCTTGAAGTCGCCGATGGTGAGTTTATTGTATTTGTTGGTCCATCAGGTTGCGGCAAATCCACTACACTAAGAATGATCGCAGGGCTTGAAGACATAACCTCCGGCTCTGTGCAAATCAATGGTGAGGTGGTGAACAACCTTGAACCAAAGCATCGCAATATTGCCATGGTGTTTCAGAATTACGCCATTTATCCACACATGAGCGTTCGTAAGAATATCGGATTTGGTTTAAAGACATCCAAATTACCAAAGTTGGAAAAAATGAAGCGGATAGAAGAGGTGGCAACCATGCTCGGTATGCAAGACTATCTAGACCGTAAACCAAATGAACTCTCTGGAGGACAAAGGCAACGTGTCGCAATTGGAAGAGCGCTGGTGCGTAATCCATCAGTGTTTTTGTTTGACGAACCGTTATCAAACCTGGATGCACAATTGCGTACGCAAATGCGGCTGGAAATAAAAAAACTACATCAAAGAGTCGGTAACACCATCATCTTTGTTACTCACGATCAGGTTGAAGCCATGACGATGGCCGATCGCATAGTCATCATGAAAGACGGGTATATACAGCAAATTGCTACACCTGACGATGCTTATCACAAGCCCGCTAACGAATTCGTAGCACGCTTTATAGGTGCACCTTCAATGAATATGCTAGCCGGAAAAGCAATGGATTCACATATCGAGTTGTGGAACGGAGCTAGCATTCCGTGTTCAAAGTCAAACCTCGGAATAGACCGAAACATCACTATTGGCATTCGCCCGGAAGACTTACATATTTGTACCGACAACAATCCCGTGCTTACCGGGCTTGTCAGCGTTGTCGAACCGTTAGGCTCTGAGAGTTTACTGTATGTAGATGTTAATGGAACTGAAATTATTGCATCAGGCCCAGGCCGCAATGCACCATTGCCTAACACGCAAATTGATTTAACTGCATCGGTAGAATCTTTCCACATTTTTGATCAAGAAACTGGAGAGTCTGTGGTGTGAGCGGACACGGCGTACTTTGCGTAGGACGAGTGTACTGCGATCTGGTGTTTTCAGGTTTGACGAGTGCACCGCCCCCCGGATGCGAAGTATATGCTGATCAGTTGTCATTGAATACCGGCGGGGGTGCGGCAATTACCGCTTATTACTTGTCGAGTTTTGGACTCAATGTCGAATTGTGTGCGAGTCTACCGTCTGAACCATTTTCAAACACAGTAAAACAGTCCCTTTGCGATCACGTTGGTATACAGTACTGCTCGGTTGAGAAAAAAATTGATCCGCAAATAACCGTGGTTTTAACCGGAGCAATGGATCGCAGTTTTGTGACCAACCGTGTTGGTAGTGCTTTACCGCTAAATTATCGAAACAGTATAGAGCGTTGCAGGCAAGCGAATACCGTCAGCCATTTACATATTGGCGAACTCGCCACACTGATTGATCATCCAGATCTATTAACCGAGGCACGCAATGCCAATTGGACTATTTCGCTCGATTGCGCCTGGGACATGGATGCCATGACGAGCACCGATTCGTTGTCATTGATCGAAAGCGTGGATGTGTTTTTACCGAACGAAGCAGAATTCGAGCAATTAGGAAAGCTCGGAGTTACCGAAGGAACGGCCCCTTTAACTGTCATTAAACAGGGTAAAGCCGGTGCGACTGCGCTGAGTGCGGGCGTTCGAGTTCACGCGCCGGCTGAGAAAACAAATTGTATCGATGCTACTGGTGCTGGCGATGCATTTAATGCTGGTTTTATTCATGGCTGGTTGCTGAATTTGCCAATGGTAAAGTGCCTGGAGTCGGGTCATCGTTGTGGTGCAATGGCGGTGGGGCAGTTGGGTGGGATTGGTGTACCCAATCTAAAATGAAGTTCGAATGTCTGATTAACACTGATTATTGGCAATCGATTCAGACCAGGCCGTTTTGTACATTATCCAAAAGTCGCTTGTTCTGAAAGCAAAACATCCGAGTGTTACCGTCAAGCCTTTGTCCTGAATCTTTTCACCGCCATTAACGAATACATTGCTGATTTGCCGTGCATAGTTGTTCATTAAATCATGTGCTGCTTTGATGTGATTATCCTGTTCTAACGCAATACCTCGTTCGGCAAGTGACACAAGAGAGTAAACTATGATCTGGTCGATCAGTAGTTCCGGATTTCGGGATAAACTAGTTGCATTTTTCCTGGAAAATTCGCGACTCGATGGCAATTCTGTAAATTGGATTTCTCTCCAGCGCACAGTTTTTTGTAGAGCATCTTTTGCAGTACGTTCCAGTACCGTGTCAAATTCATTAAAGGCAATAGTGCAGCGTCCACTGGACTCACTTGCAGAACAGCTGCTGTCTCCCGTTCCTCTTGCATCGATATTGGGGCATTTACATTTAACGTGATTGGCCTGCGCAGGCAGACTCAGACATAATATTGGAACGGCAAGCATTGTAATTTTGCTAAAAAAGGTGTTCATAAGTTAGTCTCCAACGCATTTAAACAAAGAGCGTTTGCCCGTCGTACTGTCAATATTCTCCCAGGGAAGGTATTCGTCTTTGATTGGCCAGGAGTTTGTGTTATCCGCCGTTAGCATTTCTTCTTCGACTGGCGGTTGTTCGCCGGTAAATCGGATAGTAACTAATTCCGCTTCCTGTATTTTTTTATCTGAGGGCGAGGCAGTGCATTCAATACAGACACTGTTATTGTTGCAAAATTGCTCCATTAGCTCAGACTGCTTTCCACGTCCTGCGGGGAATTTAAGGTTGTTGAGAAAGTGTGCTTCTGTTGACCCTACAGACTCATCCAGCATGATGACAAAATCACCTGTATCTGCCCAGTCATGCGCCAACTGCCCCAGCGGCAATGGAAAATCGCTTGCAAAATCTCCGGCACTTGATTCAGCGCCATTGTCATTTAATCGAGTTAATACTAACCCAGTGAAGACTAGCATCAGCAAACCCAAACCCGCCAGCACTGTTCGCCGATTTTTTCCAATTGTCGGAATTCGTTTGCGCTCAAGGTCGGTTACAGAAGTGATACCGGTAACCAGCTTCTCAACGTCACCTGCCCACTGATTCTGGCCGTCACGAATAGTAAAAACCTGCTCATCCGTAAGCCAGCCCAGTTCTCCAAGACTGGTTTTATCAGGTATCCGGGTGTCAGTAAGCAGAATTGGAACCACCGGAATGCTCAGAGACCTTGCAAAGTTGAGTTCAAATTGATGCACATCTGTGATTGGCCCATCGGCAGTGTGCCGCTTTTGCAGTTCAGATTCCCAGCGTCGCCCAATAATCGCCAACACGACCGAGCTGTCTTTGATTTTAGTTTCAATCTGAGGTTGCCAACCTTGCCCTACGGCCAGATTATCAATGTCCACGAACACTTGCTGATCACCAAAATTTTCTCGCAGACCGTCAGCTAGCCTGCCAACATAGCCGGGTTCATCGTTTCTTCGATAACTTATAAATATCATTATTGAACCCGGCTAATTTTGTTGTAGCGTGATTCCTGCTTTGTACCTTAAGAATACATCAGTGTGTGGTTCTGGTACTAATAAGGTTCAGATTGCAGGCATTATAACGAGTCTTAAAACAATTACTGGCTCACAAGCGTTTATACTAGCCTTGGCAACAGTAGTCTCTGACCGATACCGTGTATTCTGACCAAACAGATAATCCATTTGGGCATCGTAGTACGATATTCACCTGTAGGACATTTTAGCTTTATGACCAAAATCAGTGAACAGGCAGAACAATGGCGAAGCATGTCGCCGGAGCGATATATAGAGAGTCGAGTTGATGATCAATTGGCTTGGTATAGCGAGAAAAGTACTACCAATAAAAACTGGCATTTCCGGCTGCAGCTGCTTACGCTAATTGCAGCGGCATTGGTGCCGATGGTTTCATTAACATTTACTGGATCTGGCGGTCGCATTCTCGCGGCTGTGAGCGGTAGTATTGCAGCCATCGCAGCAGGTATAGTTGCATTGTTTCAGTTTCGGGAACTGTGGATAGATTATCGTGCCACCGCCGAGCGACTGAAGTATGAAAAGTTTCTGTATTTAACTGGCGCTGATCCCTATACCAGTCGTGAGAGTTTTTCACTGTTTGTTAACCGCGTGGAAAACACAATTTTGTCTGAAAATCACAACTGGCGCGAGAAGATCGGCTCTAACAATGTCGATCTGACGACAGCGGGCATTTCGGTAAACAGAAGTAGTGAGGAACAAAGCAAATGACGGCTAAAGAACGCGCAGACAGTCAACGCCCGCATAAAATACTAACGCTCGATGGCGGCGGTATTCGGGGCGCTATGACCGTTGAGATACTGGCGAAAATAGAATCGCTGGTAGCGAAGAAAAAAGGTGACACGTTGTCGGATTATTTTGACTATATCTCGGGAACCAGTACCGGTGCGATTCTGGCTGCCGGTTTGTCTCTTGGTTGGAGTGTTAAAAAACTGCGGTGTTTCTACGAAGAGCAAGGTCATGCCATGTTCGATAAAGCCTCGCTAATAAAACGACTTCGCTACAAATACGATGATGGGCCACTGGCAGAACTTATGCAAAAAGAGATTGGCGCTGATGTACTGCTGGAAAGCGATAAAATTAAAACGTTGCTGATGATGGTCATGAGAAATGCCACGACCGACTCGCCATGGCCTGTGTCAAATAACCCCTACGCAAAATACAACGATCCTGCGCGAGAGGATAATAATGGTTTGATACCGCTGTGGCAGCTAGTCAGGGCAAGCACCGCCGCACCGGTATATTTTCCACCCGAATGCGTCACTGTTGGAAAGAAGGATTTTTTGTTTGTTGATGGAGGCATTACCTGTTACAACAACCCGTCGTTTCAGACCTTTCTGATGGCCACCACTGAGCCTTACGGAATTAACTGGCAGACAGGAGAAAATGAACTTCTCGTAGTCTCTGTGGGTACAGGTAACAATCCGATAGCAAATGCTGAGCTCAGCGCAGGTGATATGCATCTTCTCTATAACGCGAGTCAGTTGCCAATGGCGCTGATGAATGCGGCTTCAACAGAACAGGATTTTTTATGTCGCGTGTTCGGCAACTGCTTGCACGGTGAACAGATTGACCGGGAAATCGGGGACATGTGCAGTCTGAATAGTTCCAAGTGCTCCGGCCCAACGGAGAAGAAGCTGTTTACCTATGTTCGGTACAACGCTGAACTAACCAGGGAAGGCTTGGGTCGGATTGGTTTAGACGATATCGCTCCAAAAGAGGTTCAAAAACTCGATTCAGTGGACGGTGTGCCAGCGTTGCAAAGAGTTGGTAAGGCTGTTGCGGAGCGATACGTTATTAAAGATCACTTTGCGGCGTTTGAGTAACACTGCCAGACACAGCGCCGAGTACTCAGTGATATTTGAACATTTATAGTATGGTACTCGCAGCTTGTGCTCTGCGGCACCAGACTGTCTGCGATTGTTTTGGGAAATTATCTGGGAGTATAAGAATGGAACGCGCTAAATATCGAAAACGAGATAATCAAATTGTCACTGCTGTGCAGCTTAATCTGGACACTGACGGATTTAACTATACCAAGTGGGGCAACGAGCAACAATGTCGGC
>CALIMV010000426.1 GCA_938045275.1 uncultured Granulosicoccaceae bacterium | reverse complement strand
TCGGTAGTTATTATCTGAGTGACTTCGAGCGGCGCCTGTTGTGCTGAAGCTGCGTTGGTCAATGTCGACGCTGGATTTTGCGCATTGGAATTGTCAGTGACAACCAGTGCATCGTCTGGTCTTGTAGCAGGGTGTGAGTCGTTCGTGGAACGTGCAACCCACGGAACTATACCCATACCGTTCAAACATCGAAGCTGGCTTTGAGTGTAAGGCATAAGCTATTGGGTCAGGTGCGCGACGAGCCGCGTTTATGTCGCTTTCTAAACCATCTGAACAGCGCGTAGGCAGGCCCAGCGGCAGCATAACCGGTTGATGCAATGAGTATCATTTTTGGTGCGTCGACGGCAGTAAAAACCATTAACAAAAGTACTCCAACCATCATGGCAAAAGGAATTTTCTTGCTCTCACCCAGATCTTTAAAACTGTAATACATAAACGTGCTGACCATGAGCAAACCTGTGGTCACGGTAGCAAATAAAGCCAGCGGAATAAGTTCATCACCACCGGCTTTAAACTCGGTTGACACCCAAACCAGACTTGCCAATACCGTGGCCGCGGCGGGACAGGCTAGCCCTTGAAAAAATCGTTTATCTGCCGTGCCAACAGCAACATTGAACCGCGCAAGGCGCAATCCGCAGCAGCCAGTATAGACAAAACATGCCACCCAACCAAGCTGACCATATTCTGATACCGATATATTTGACAAAGACCAGGTGTACATTAGAAACGCGGGTGCAACGCCGAAAGACACCATATCAGCCATGCTATCGTATTCAGCGCCGAAGGCGGTCGTGGTGTTGGTCATACGGGCCACTCGGCCGTCAAACCCATCGAGTATCAAAGCAACGAGAATAGTGATGGCGGAGGTTTGAAAGTCACCATTTTGCGCAGCAATAATTGCGTAAAAACCTGCCAGAAGCGCGCTGGTAGTAAACAGGTTAGGCAGTAAATAGATACCCCTTCCACGCTGAGGCGTCTGCGGGGACGGACTCTGAGTGCTCATTTTTGACCTCTGGATGAATCAGCAGACCACACAACCGTTTGGCTTGTATGGCCTGCCCAGTAACCAGCTATGGTAACAGCAAGCACGCCGACTAGAAGACTTTCTATTCGATGTAACTTTCGTCCAAAACGTGTGTCAAACCTTTAGCGATTTATCGCCACGAGCAATACCGGTCGCGCCAGATCTGGCAACCTCAATGACATTGTCACCTCCTACCGTGTCGAGAAAGGCCCGCAGCTTGTGATCATCTCCGGTGAGTTCAACCACGTAGCTTGCGTCCGTGACATCAAGAATTTTGCCACGAAAAATATCACACAAGCGTTTTATCTCTTCTCGGCCGGCGTCCACCGCCCGCACTTTTACCAGCATGATTTCGCGCTCAATGAATGGCACCTCGGTCAAATCGGTCAGCTTGGCAACAGAAACCAGCTTGTTCAGCTGCTTGGTGATCTGTTCGACGACACGCTCAGTTCCGTTAGTTACGATGGTCATGCGCGACAACGTAGCATCATCGGTTGGCGCAACAGTTAATGATTCGATGTTATAACCACGTGCACTAAACAACCCGGCAACCCGAGACAAAGCACCTGACTCATTTTCCATCAGTATCGAAATTACATGCCGCATCAGGCAAGCTCCCTTGCCGGATTAAGGCGCATTTCATGATGACCCTTTCCTGCTTCTATCATTGGATAAACGTTTTCAGACTGATCAGTCACAAAATTCATAAACACCAGCCGGTCTTTCATCGCAAATGCTTCTGCCAGTGCTCCTTCAACATCATTCGGGTTTTCTATGTTCATGCCAACATGCCCATAAGCTTCAGTGAGCTTAATAAAATCTGGCAACGCATCCATGTAAGAGTGCGAGTAGCGCTTTTCGTAGGCGAATTCTTGCCATTGGCGAACCATACCCATGTATCGATTATTCAGGCAAATGATTTTTACCGGCGTACTGTACTGCAAACAGGTTGACAATTCCTGAATACACATCTGGATACTGGCCTCTCCGGTTATACAGGCAACGGTAGCATCAGGTTTGGCTAAAGCCACGCCAATAGCTGCAGGCAATCCAAAGCCCATAGTGCCCAAGCCACCTGAATTTATCCAGCGGTTAGGGTTATCAAAACCATAATACTGAGCCGCCCACATCTGGTGCTGGCCGACGTCTGATGTTATGTATGCATCGCCTTTGGTTTCTCGCCACAAGGCCTCAACAACGGCTTGCGGTTTGATAAGTTTGTCGTCAAGTTGATAGTCCAGACATTTGTCAGACTGCCATTCATTGATTCGAGACCACCAGCTAGCGATATCCGCTGGGTCGGCGCGTTTCTCCGAGGCTTTGATTTGTTCAAGCATAGCTGTGAGCACCATACCGACATCGCCAACGATGGGTACATCAACGGTGACATTTTTGGAAATGGACGCAGGATCTATATCAATGTGGACAATTTTCGCGTTCGGACAAAAGCTGTCAATTTCACCGGTGACACGATCATCAAATCGAGCACCAATAGCAATTAATACATCGCATTCATGCATGGCAATGTTTGCTTCATAAGTGCCATGCATACCCAGCATGCCAATGTTCTGCTTATCAGATGCAGGATAAGCACCCAGACCCATAAGCGTTTGTGTTATCGGATAACCAAGCTCACGTGTAAAAGCGCGCAGCTGTTCGGAAGCATTTCCCAACACAACACCGCCACCAGAATAAATAACCGGCTGCTTTGCCGACAAAATTAGATCTACCGCTTTGCGAATTTGTCCCGGGTGCCCCTGCGTCGGCGGGCTGTAGGACCGCATCTCAACCGTTTTAGGATACTCAAAAGGTACCGTGACACCTGGGGTAGTGAAATCTTTCGGTATATCGATGACAACCGGGCCCGGTCGGCCCGTGGTTGCAACGTGAAAAGCCTGCTTTATTGTGTCGGCCATGGTCTCCAATGATTCAACCAGAAAATTATGCTTTACGCAGGGTCTCGTTATGCCAACACAATCGACTTCCTGGAAAGCATCACTACCAATAAAACGACTCTGTACCTGACCGGAAATAACCACCATCGGAATAGAATCCATAAAAGCGGTAGCGATACCTGTCACTGCATTCGTCGCGCCGGGGCCAGAGGTAACCAGCACCACACCCGGCTTACCCGTTGCCCGCGCATAACCATCGGCTGCATGGGTAGCAGATTGTTCGTGTCGCACAAGTATGTGTTTGACTGAATTTTGTTGATACAACGCATCGTAAATGTGCAGCACCGCGCCACCTGGATAACCAAATACGAGCTCAACCCCTTCTTCTTTCAAAGCTTCCATTAGAAGCTCACCACCAGATAATTCCACCTTAAATTCCTCGTCAAAATACAACAGACCGATAGGCGTCGAGCACCGATGATAGGTACCCGTACTCAGCAATCGTTGCATAAATTATGATTAGTGACAGCCACACGCCGTTCACGAGTGTCTGTCCTGTGTCGTCGAGGTGGTCTGTCCGCATTACAACCGGGAAAAGCCAAGTGGGGGTGGGTATGCCACTTGGAAAGCGCGCGCTTATGGGTTGAGAGCGCGTAACCCGGTTTGCCGACAGGCCAGATTGTGTCTTGCCCCTAAACACGTTCGAGTATAGCGAATCGAATGCGTTAGGGGTGCACCAAGTTGGGAAGTGTGCTGTATAGCCCGAAATGGATAGAATAGCGTGGTAAATTGGCATGAACCGAGCAGGATTATCCTGCGTGATAACCAACTTACAGGTCGACAGAACTTTAGCAGCCTAGATTGTCCAAGATTCCAATGTTATTTTCATCCCTAAGCACAAACATCATCACACGCTATTTTTCGCGCGGGTTGCATTGCGCGTTAAGCGTAGTGAGCTTTGGCAATTGCCGTGGAGTGTGTCTGGGCCTGGGAATAGGCCTGGGAATAGGCCTGGGAATGGGCATGTTCAGTTTTGCCGCTCTGGCACAGCAGAATCTGCCAAGCATGGGCGAGCCGGCCGACAATGCGCTCTCCCCCATTGAAGAAAAACAGCTAGGCGCACAGTTCATGCGTCAGATACGGGCGCAAATGCCGCTCGTCAGGGATGTACCGATAACCGAATACATACAATTCCTGGGCAATCGATTGGCCAACGCTTCTGGCAAGACATCCGAACAGGAATTCACCTTTTTTGTCATCAACGACGCGCAGATAAACGCATTTGCCATTCCAGGTGGGTATGTTGGTATTAATGTTGGCCTAATCCAGGCAATGCAGCTGGAGGAGCAACTCGCAGGCGTTGTAGCCCATGAAGTTGCGCACGTTACCCAAAGACACCACGCACGCGCCTTTGCTTTGGGCAATCAATATTCAGTTAGAACAGCGGCTACCATTCTTGCGGCTGTTCTGATAGGGCAGGCCTCGGCCGAAGCCGGACAAGCAGCACTTGCTGCAGGTATGGCAGCGAACCAGCAATCTGCCATCAACTTCACGCGCACTAACGAGATCGAAGCAGACAGAATTGGTATTGAAATTTTGACCAATGCCCAATACAACCCCACTGCCATGGCTGAGTCTTTCGCCATTCTACGACGCAAAAACAGCCTGAACACCTCTGCCGGAGCACTGCAATACCTGCGCACCCACCCGCTCGATAACAACCGTATTGCTGAAGCAAAAGATCGAGCCAATGTGCAACCGGAATTGCCGTTAGCGCCACAGATTGACTTTCAGCTGTTTAAAGCCCGCCTGGCAGTACTGACAAGTGAAAATAAAAACCAGTTGCAACGTACTTTCAAGGCTAAATTCGATCAATCGCCTACGGCTGAAAATACTTATGGCATAGCGTTATTGCAACTCGACGCCAAACGATTCGACAAGTCGATTGAATATTTAGACAAATTGGAGAATATCTCACCCACTCACCCTATGGCGGAGCTGACAAGAGCTGAAGTGTTAGAGGAGTCCGGCGATTTTGACGCCAGTCTGAAGGTCCTTGAATCTTTATACCGAAACTACCCAGAGCGCTATTCGGTTGTTGAAAAGTTAGTTGATTTGCAAACCCGCAAACGCCGTCTGACAGTCGCTAAAAAGACTGTGACCCAATACTTGCGTCGCTTCCCTAACCCAAACCCCCTGGCCTGGCGCAAGCTGGCGAGCTTACAACAGCGACTTGGTGAACAGGCTGCCAGTCATGAATCCCTTTCTCGTTATTTTATTGGTCTCAATGAACCCGGACATGCCATGAGCCAACTAAAACTGGCGCTTCAACATACAACACCTGGGTCGAACGACCAACTTCGCTTAGAGGCAAGCGTAAATTCGCTCAGAGGTATACCACCTGGTGCTGATGAAGGTATTGAAAGGCAATAACGGGTAGTTTGCTTCAATAGCCGGAATCACAGTCTGATTGTGCTCAAGCCCAGATGTTCAACAGGCTGTTTATTCATCAATCAGACTAATGATATCCCACACTAAATTGCAACTTGGACCTTTGGTTATAGCTGTGGTCCGGCCGATACCAACGATTGCCCACTAGGCGTATCGGTGTACTGTACAAAGTTCTCAACAAATAATGTAGCCAGCTTTGCAGCGGCCGTTTGCCATTGTTCAGCAGAATCGTACGTGGCTCGCGGGTCGAGGATAGCTGAGTCAACACCATTCAATGCTGTGGGCACGCTCAGATTAAACATGGGTATGAGCGTGGTGTCTGCGTCTTCGATCGAGCCGTCGAGGATGGCATCGATAATGCCACGTGTCGCTTTGATCGAGATGCGATTGCCGGTGCCGTTCCAACCTGTGTTGACCAGATAGGCTTTAGAACCTGCCGCCTCCATACGCTTTGAAAGCTCTTCTGCGTATTTGGTTGGGTGAAGGCTTAGAAATGCCTTACCAAAACACGCACTGAATGTCGGTTGCGCCTCGGTAACACCTAATTCGGTTCCAGCTAATTTAGCGGTAAAGCCTGAAAGAAAGTGATAGCGAGTCTGTTCCGGAGTCAAGATCGAAACAGGCGGCAACACGCCAAACGCGTCAGCAGAAAGAAAGATGACTTTGCTTGCATGGCCTGCTCGAGAAACAGGTTTTACGATGTTTTCAATGTGATGAATCGGGTATGAAACGCGAGCATTTTCGGTTTTGCTGCCATCGTCATAGTCCACACTGTTATCAGCGTTGGTGACAACGTTCTCAAGCAAGGCATCACGTTTTATAGCGCCAAAAATATCCGGTTCAGCTTCAGCACTCAAGCGAATCGTTTTTGCATAACAACCACCCTCGAAATTGAACACGCCATCGTCATCCCACCCATGTTCATCGTCTCCTATCAGGCGACGTTTCGGGTCAGTTGAGAGAGTGGTTTTTCCTGTACCGGAAAGACCAAAGAAAACAGCAGTATCGCCATTCTCATCTGCATTAGCTGAACAATGCATTGAAGCGATGCCACGCAGTGGTAGCAGGTAATTCATGTAAGCGAACATACCCTTCTTCATTTCACCGCCGTACCAGGTACCGCCTATAATCTGGATTTTTTCAGTCAGATTAAACGCAACATAGTTTTCAGAATTCAAGCCGTGTTCTTTCCACTTGGGGTTAGTGGTTTTTGCTGCATTCATAACGACAAAATCGGGCTCAAAAACTTCCAGCTCTGCATCGGTTGGTCGGATGAACATGTTGGTCACAAAGTGGGCCTGCCAGGCCACTTGCATTACAAAGCGAACGCTCAAACGGGTATTGACGTTAGTGCCGCAAAACGCGTCAACAACAAACAGGCGGCTACCTGAGAGTTGTTCGGTTGATGTGGCCAGCAAATCATTCCAAACAGATTGACTGATAGGCTTGTTGTCGTTCTCCCCTTGCCCTGCCCACCATAACGTATCGCGTGTTGTATCGTCTTCAACAATGTATTTGTCTTTTGGACATCGACCGGTAAATGCACCTGTGTCGACAGCAACCGCGCCACTGTCAGTTACAACGCCTTTTTCAAGCCCTTCCAAACCTTCCGCTGTTTCTTCCTCAAACAGCTGCTGATAACTCGGATTGTGAACGACATCGCTAACGTTCTGAATCCCGTACTGCGTCAGGTCAGGTGTGGTGGCAAAAACTCTGGCCGGCAAATTCATCGCATTCTCCGTATTGACAATAAAGGGCTTTCAATCGGCCCCCGCTTAACAACAAGGTTAGCGGCGGTAAGGATGCGAACTATACAAGAGAGGCGGTCAAAGGCAAGGTCGTAATTTTGAATTTTTGTACACAAAGAACCGCTTTGGGGGGCAATTCTGCTCAGTTTGTAGTTTAGCTACTTCGACACCGAAGAAAGCAGCTTTGCTGTACGTTGTTACACTGCGGTTTGACAAAAGCAAAGTGACAAAAACGTGAGCTGACGCACGTAATACGAGCCGAAAAATTTTTTTTTGCGTAATTTCAGAACTTTTCGCTCCGATAGCGAAAAACGAGAATTCAGGTACCGATTTGCGTGCCAGTGATGAATTAAATTTGATCTGCGCGTAGGTTGACGAGTTGGAATCTCAACGGCGCTCGCACCGGCAAAACTTGCCCCGTGCGAACGCCATTCCAACCGAATATGATCAGCGTTTGTCGTTACGATTTAAGCGGGCTAGTCACATTTGACTGAGCCACCGTTCAGCCGGCGTCGAGCAAACATGATCACCGCACTTAACAGTAACAAGCCTGGAAACAATGGGTCGTTACCCTTACGGCCAAAAATTGAACAACCACTGCCACTCAAGCCGGTTTCAACCATACCAGGCGTTGTATTACCGGTAGTGCTGCCAGCAGTTCCAGCCGTTGTGTTGCCGTTGGTTGTACCACCCTGGGTAGTCGTGCCTTCGGTTGTACCACCTGCGGTTGTGCCTCCAGCGGTTGTTGTGCCAGCGGGGACACCGATCGACTCGTCATCACGAAAATCAGGCATAAAATCGCCGTTTACATCTGGCAGTGCACCATTGAGAAAAAGGTCGTTTGTCATGTCGGCTATTACGCTGTCGACAATACCATCGGCATTGATGTCCAGATCAACCGTATCGAGCAGCAAATCATTGTCCAGATCGGCGCCCATAACAGTATCAAAATCCAGATCAACTGAATCGTCTATACCATCGTTGTCAGTATCCACACCGCCAGTAATCAAGAAGTCGTAAGTATCGGGAATATTATTCTCGTTAGCATCAGTGATCGCATCGACTAAACCGTTGTTATCAGTATCGGTTCCGCCAGACTCAAGTACATCAGCTGTACCATCGTCATCACTATCAAGGTCACGAAAATCACGAACGCCATCGCCGTCACTGTCGGGAATAGCGTAAATGGGAATGCCGCTATCTATTTGTGTTTCGATGATATCAACATAACCATTGGCACCAAACACCAGCGTGCTGTCTACCCTACCGTCGGTGTTAGCATCAAGCGCTTCATAGATGTCGATTTCATTTCTATTACTTTCATAGATATCCGGGATACCGTCATTGTCGCTGTCTAAGTCGAGAAAATCCGGAATCAGATCGCCGTCAGTGTCCACAGGTGTCGGTGCGGTTAAACCAAGCTCAACGGCGTCTGGAATAACGTCATTGTCAGAGTCAATATCGAGTGAGTTGATAATGCCGTCACCATCGGTGTCCTGGTTTCCCTCAATCGCATCGCTGATACCGTCGCCATCTGTGTCATTGTCATCACCGGCGGAATCGGCAACATTATCGTTGTTTGAATCAATGTCGAGATAATCCGGTTGGCCATCGCCATCGGAGTCTTGCGGCATGTTGGCGTCAGGTCCTGCTTCTGCATAATCTGGAACGGTATCGCCATCGGAATCAACATCAAGATAATTAGGCGTGCCATCATTATCCAAATCGGCAGTTATGCCCTCTACCAAATCAGGGATACCGTCGTTGTCATTATCAAGATCTTCCGTATCCGGAATTTCATCACCATCGGTGTCCTGCTCGATATCCAACAAATAGTCTTCGACCTCACCATCGCTGGCAGGCCCACTTGCATCGTCTGCGGTTAGCGCATCGGTGGAAATTCGAAAACGCGCATAGGTATCGCCAAAGTAGTCAGTTGAGAGTTCAAAATTGTCAGGCCAGACTAACTTTACTTTCAGTAGTTCGCCATTTGTACCCGCACCTGCCGGTACCGTTGCTGTAATAGCCTCGTCAGCTTCAAACGCTTTGCTGCCATCAAAATCAACCCAGCCCACAAGCGTTGCTGCCTGAGTAGAAGGATTAGAAACAAATACGTTAACTGAGTAAGATTTAGCGTTTTGCACCAACAAAGGAAAAGCAGAAACGCCGTCTTCATCATCTGTGGCTGCATCTATATCATCACCCTCGGCGTCGGCGGTATTGACCGCTGCATTGTCATCAGGTGCCAGTTCCCCCATTTTGGGTGAATTCGCCACGACTTCATGTGTTGCTGATCCGTAGTCGATAGGGGCATCCCCTGTATCGACAGCGAATGTTGCCATTGGGTAAAAGAGTGCTATTGAAACTGCCGCAGCCAGAGAATTTCGTTTATACATGCCTTATTCCTTCGATCTGCCGCCATCAGGCAACCAAATCAGATATTAATAAAAATACCGCGCCGCTTTAACGCGTTGAAAGAACTACACGGTCATTGTCAGTCGGATTTTTAGCATCCGCTAATGGCTGAGTATCGCCATACGCTTCCGGCCGAAGTCGGGTCGCGTCAATTCCCTTATCAGAAAGATAGCGGATAATTGCAATTGTGCGTCGGCGTGTCAGGAACATGGCTTCATTTGCATCAGTCGCAGGCGCAGTGTGCACCGCAACGGTTACTTGTAAATCTGACTCTTTTGCCAGCCCATCTGCCACTGTATCGAGCACCACTTCGCCCGACTCGGTTAGCTGATCGGTATCGGGAACGAATGTCAGACCCGGCACCAAATCCTCAAACAACGAACAACCAACTGCAGCGGCCGATAAATCGGTATCCGCATCCAGACAATTACCCAATGCATCATTTACGCCGTCTTTAGCAGCTTCGACTGGGGTTGTGACATTTTCTGACTGATTTGAAGTGGAATCGGGCGACCCCGGCAATTGGGCTGCGGCTGGATTGACTTGCGGGGTCGCTAAGGCAATCTGTTCATCAGATGTAGCGACGGGCGGGGTTTTGGCGATATCGTCAGATGACGAAGATTGCTGCTGTGCAGCTTCACCTGCGTTGGCTGCAACCTGTGCGTCAGCAACAGGTTCTGGTGACGCCGCTGAAGCAGCAGCGGTCTCAGGTTTTGACTCAGTGACCGGCGGCTCAGCCGTTTTGGTTTCGGGTTGCGCTGGCGGTGATGCCCGTTCGCCAATTGCCACCATCTCCTGTTCGTTGCTTTTATCCGGCACAGCCTGAAAATCGGCATCAGATAATTTTTGATTAGTGCCGTTTTGTGCATTGTTATTCTCCGCAATCAGCGAATTGGCTCGATTGGCGTTTGCGCCAAAGCGATACAAAACACTGAGTTGGCTGTGCATGACATCGACATCGTGGCCTTGCCACTCGGCACGAAGTGCAACCCGGGAACTCAGGTTATATTCCGCACCAAAACCAACCAGCAAATGCACTTTGTTTTTCTGGGTTGCGCGGATATCACCATCATTGAATAACGCACCGATTCCCAAACGTGCAAAGCCTGAGTAGCGTCGGGAATGGCGTTTATAGAGTCCAGATACATCGACAACCTGGTAGCCAACAGCATCACCACTGGTAAAGGTAGCTTGACCTAAATCAGCGAGTCTGGCTTCCAGGCTAAGGTCTTTGTCGAACGAGAGCCCAAGCGTCAACTGCCCTGCCGCGCTGTTACTTTTACTTTGATCAAATGGCAGATCTGAGGTGTCTGCATTGAGAAAACTGGCCCCTAAACCAATACCCGCATAGGGCTGTCGTTCACCGCCAATTATCGTGCTGCCCTGCTGCGCAATTGCACAACCGGAAACGAGCAACACACCTAATGCACTGGCAGGCAAGGTTAAATGTCGATGTACTCTTGATAGTCCGGTGTGTCGGCGGCGCGCGATCATAGCGAACACCCCCAGCATAAGCAGGAAAATCGGGTCAAATGATTGTCTGATTTTTTGGTCATAGCTCAAAGAACACCCAAAGACGTTGCCGCTCTCGCCAGTTTGAAGTGTTATCTCCTCATTTTGCGCATCCGTTTGTGGGTTGAATGGAGTGGGTGAATTAACAGAAGTACCGGGATTAACTCCACCAAAGGCTTCTTCAGAATCGGTAATGCCATCACCATCGCTGTCCACATCCCTGAAATCCGGAAATCCATCATTGTCAGTATCCGGCAAAGCCGTGGCTCGGCTCTGATAGCCATCATCCAGTCCATCGATATTTGCGTCAATCAAGTTATCTACTTGTCCATTGCTATCGGTATCTACACCAACAGTTTCTAACCGATCGGTTAATCCATCTTGATCTGAGTCTAAATCGCGAAAATCTTCAATACCGTCTTGATCACTGTCTATTGGCTCAATAGGCGATGACAAAAGACCGTCAGCAAGACCATCGCCATCAAGGTCGACGAACAGGTCATAGCGGCCGTCGAATTGCTCATCACTGCTTCCCGCTTCAACAACATCAGGAATGCCATCGTTATCCACATCCAGATCTTGATGGTCACGTATGCCGTCGCCGTCGAAATCCGCGTTTCCTGTTTGTGAGGTAGACGACTCCGGTGACAGTTCAACCACATCGGCAAGACCATTGTCACCAACGGCAACCGTTGCGTCGAGTTTACCGTCTCTGTCAGCGTCAACCAATAACATTAATCCCGAACCTGCCACCGCTTCGAACAAGTCAGTAATGCCATCGTTGTCCGAGTCAACGTCAAGGCAGTCAACCACACCATCGAGATCGGTATCCACTGTACCTTCTACATCATCTGGAATAGTGTCGTTATCGTCATCGACATCAATAATGTCTGGAACTGAATCGCCATCCGAATCGCCGGTAGTACCGGCTCGCACCTGTACATTACCATTTGCAATGCTAATAACGTCAGCATCGGTTCCGTACGCATCTGTGGCGCTATAAGCGACGTAAGCGCTGCTGCTTGCTTGGATGACATGAGTAATACTGTTGGCGTGCGGTGTGCGCGCTAATAGCTGCTGAGCGTTTACCAGGCTTGGATAGAAATAAAAGAGGCTCGTCAAAGAAGCGAGCGCGATGAAATGTAGATTATTAAAGTTTGGCAAAGTGATTATCCATTCCTGGAAATTACATTGGCCGCCGCAAGTATGTAATACATTCTGGCGGTCTAAAGCAAACAATACAACCTGATGCTGTTTCGTGTTTGCATCAGAATCCTTGCAAACACTAGTGAAAAACCGACCACCATTAAATGGTGGCCGGTCGTTTTCTCTACTTAAATATTGCGGTTAGAACCGTTACTGGACAACCTGAAACTCCACACGACGGTTTCTCGCCCTACCCGATGCAGTCGCATTGGTTTCGCGGGGTTGAGACTCGCCGTAGGCCTGAGGTTGCAGTCTTGGTCCGGCAACGCCCTGTTCAACAAGGTAGCGTGCAACTGCTATCGCACGTCGCTTGGAGAGTTGCAGATTGCTTTCCGCAGCGCCCTGATTGTCAGTATGGGCTTGAATAGCAACACGTACATCGGGAAACTCTGCCAGGGTGTTAGCAACGCCGATCAGAACTTGCTGTGCGCTTGCGGTCAGCCTGTCTGAACCTGATTCAAAGTTAATGCCCTCAATCGCACCGTTGAACAAGGCACATCCTGTGTCGCCTACCGGTATCCCTGATTGACTGTTAGGACAGGAATCAACCTCGTCCAGGACGCCATCGGCATCCGAATCAAGTGCAGTGGTTGTGTCTAGTGGTACTGATGTGGTTGGCTCAGGCACAGGTGCCGCCTCAATCTCTACCTCAGGCTGCGCTGGTACTTCAATGCGTGGTGAAGGCGCTCGTCCTTTGTTGGAAGTCGCACTACCAAACCGATAGAGCAGTCCGAGCTGACCGTAACGCGCATCAGTTTCATGTGCTACGACCTCACCACGAATCGCCAGGCCATTACTAAAACCATACTCAAGCCCCAGTCCTCCGAGCGCATGAAATTCGTTCAGACGCTCGAACTGCACACCATCGCCCTGGTTGCGCATTGTGCCGCCACCGAGTCTTCCAAAAACAGAAAAACCTTCTCGCTGACCACGCATGTCACGATCATTCAAACCGTAAATTAACGCACTAAAGCCCGCTACCTGATAACCGACTTCGCCACTGGGATTGAAAGTCGCCTCACCCAACTCTGAACCATGCAATTCGAGAGAAAATCGATTACTGATGTCATAACCCAGCTGCACAGAACCGCCAAAACTCTGCGTTTCATCAACAGTCAAGTTCGGGTCTTTGTCGGCATTCGGCTCAAGTTCACTGACCAGACCGCCAGCGCCAATGTAGACTCGGCCCTTGTGCGGATCGCCCCCTCGATCGGTGCCAAAGCCACCCAAACCGATGGCACTGCAACCAGACAACGCAAGACTCGACACAGCCGCAAAGACAAGACCTGCTCTGCGCAGGAATTTAGCCTTTGATGATATTTCCCGCAGGAACCTCGCTGGAGCTCGCCATACTCGCCACAATAGCGACAATACCGACGCCATCAGAAGTACCAGTAACATAGGGTCCTTCTGTTTTTGAGCAGAGCTAACAACACAACCAAAGCCGTTGCCATCTAACCCTGTTTCCACGGTTCCTGATGCTGGCGCATTTGATTGCAAAATATCAGGTGTGCCATCACCATCTGAATCAGGTAAGTCAAATGCTATTCCTTGCCCCACATCTTCGGCAGGACCAACAAAACCATTACCGTCGTTGTCTGGGTCAAATTCATCGGCGATTCCGTCACCATCTGTGTCGTTACCACCTGTAAAATTCACATCAAACATATCGTCTATACCATCCTGATCGCTGTCTTCACCGCGGGTTATCGAAGCGTCCGCGATATCGGGAATAGCATCGTTATCAGAGTCTGCGAGAATATCGACGATGCCATCGTTATCGATGTCCACCCCGCCTGCTTCCACTAAATCTCTGATACCGTCGCCATCACTATCCAGATCTACCTGATCAGGCATACCATCCTGATCGGTATCTCGCTGTAGTACCGGATTTGCCGCTAAATTGTCATCCAGACCGTCAAAATCCCCGTCGACAAAATTGTCCAGCACACCATCGTTGTTGAGATCCTCGGCACTGCCCAGGCTCTCTAGCAAATCAGACAAGCTGTCCTGGTCACTATCCAAATCTTGATAGTCAGGAACCCGATCTGCGTCTGTATCAATTACTACTCTAGCTACACGTTGTAGACCATCATCGGCACCATCGCCATTAAGATCGTCAAAATCATCAATTCGACCATCTCCATCGCTGTCTGTGCCACTCGCTTCGAGCAGGTCTACCAGTCCATCGTTGTCACTGTCCAAGTCGCGGTTATCGACGATGCCATCGCCATCGGTATCACGTAGCGCGTTACTCGCACCCGATACCAGCCCGTCGCTATTTGACGCTGCAACTAACCGGCCATTCACATCTATCAATAGCCGACCAGATTCGAAAGCATCATAGATGCCATCGTTGTCACTATCGAGATCTTTGTAATCTGGAATGCCGTCGCCATCGCTGTCCGCTAGTATAAATGTAGACGTACCTGAGTCTGGTGTCGACTCCAGTTCGTCGGCAATACCGTTTTCACCGACCGACGCATCCAGGCGACCATCGTTATTCTCATCGAGCGCTCGGAGCGTTTCTATGAGTTCGGCCGCTTCAGCCAGGTCGGTAACACCATCGTTGTCGCTGTCAAGATCAAATTTATTGGCCGTGGTGTCAAAGTCTGCATCACCGTCACCCTCTTCGGTATCGAGCAGACCATCGTTGTCATCGTCCAGGTCCAGGTCATTGACCACACCATCATTATCGACGTCATCACTCACAGGATCGGCGATTGGCGCACCTGTACTGACGTTGCTATCCTGAAAATCGGGAACACCGTCGTTATCTGAATCGAGTGGGTTTGCAGGATCCGCACCGACTTCCTGGTAATCTGGAACGGAATCAGCATCAGCATCCAGCTCGCGATAATCTGCTGCACCATCACCGTCTGTATCCAAAGGCATCGCTGGCATTGGACCCGCTTCGACAGTGTCAGGAATACCATCACTATCAGAATCGCTGTCTCGGTAATCGGCTACGCCATTACCGTCGGTGTCGAATACCGGTAAAGCGCTGGCTTGAATAGCATCGTCCACACCTTTTTCATCAGCGTCGAAGAAATTGTCGACTCGGCCATCTTTGTCTTCATCGACACCGCCAGCTTCAGTGATGTCGAAGATGCCATCATTATCGCTGTCCAGGTCGAGAACGTCAGCTACCCCATCGCCATCAGTGTCTTGCAGCGGGTAGTTAATCTGCCCTGAGTCCGGTGATGTTTCCAAGCTATCGGCAAGACCATTGCTGCCAACCTCCATGCCAATATCGACTGCACCATCAGGTAATAGATCGAGCGCGCTGACAACCTGAAAATCTGGATGCCCTTCACGATTATCCAACAAGCCATCATTGTCACTATCCAGATCCAGGCCATCGGGCGTACCATCGCCATCGCTGTCGATCGAATCATCATCGGCGATACCGTTCTTGTCATCATCATATAGGCCTTCGAGCGTATCGGGGATACCGTCGTTGTCGTCATCAAGATCAGTTTGATTTGGTATAAGGTCACCATCGTTATCAGGGCCATCTTTGCTATTGTCGTCCAGAACAACAGCGTCGTCGGTTGCGCCTGCATCATCGCT
>CALIMV010000425.1 GCA_938045275.1 uncultured Granulosicoccaceae bacterium | reverse complement strand
AAGGCGCAAAAGTATGCCTGGGAGATTTGAATCTTGATGGATGCAAAGAAGTCGCTCAGCGAATAAACGATGCAGGCGGCCAGGCAACGGCGGTCAGTCTAGATGTAACACAACGCGATCAGATGAAAGCTGCTGTTGATGCCACTGTCGACGCTTTCGGGTCCATAAACATCATGCTCAACAACGCCGGAATTAACAAACCCCTGATGTTTTTGGATGTAACTGAAGAAAACTTCAGAAAGATCATGGATGTCAACGCGCTTGGCGTGCTTATTGGCATGCAGGAAGCAGCAAAGCAAATGATCAAACAAGGTAAACAGGATTTCCCGTACAAAATCATCAATGTTGGGTCCATTCTGTCACGCCAGGCATTTGATGACGTTGTGCCCTACTCGTGTTCCAAGCACGCAGTGCTTGCAATGATTAATGGCGGTGCGAAAGCATTGGTTGAACACAATATCACTGTTAATGGATATGGCCCAGGCGTTGTGCGCACAGAGCTATGGGAGCAACTGGATAAAGATCTGGTAGCTATTGGAAAGTTTGAGAAAGAAGGTGAGTCGATGGACATACTCGCTGAAGACATGATTTTGATGAAGCGATATTCGTATCCGAAAGACGTTGTCGGGACGGCGGCGTTTTTGGCTTCAGATGAGTCTGACTATATGACGGGACAGTTGTTTATGATAGATGGTGGGATGATCATGCAGTAAGCGCAATACATTTGCGTTGTATGTGTGGTTTGGTCATGGAGCTGTATTGCCAATGGGTCGGCCATAATAAAGATATATTGGCCATTTTTTGTATATTGATACATTACTCGGTGAATCGATGCCGCGAATTGTGTTGCATCATCGCCGCACCTTTTTGTCCAATCATTAGCGTGGCAGCGTTGGTATTGGCAGAGGTGATGGTCGGCATGACAGACGCATCGATCACTCGTAAGCCATCGACACCTCTGACGCGAAGTTCTGGGTCAACCACCGAATGCTCATCACTCCCCATTCGGCAGGTGCCAACAGGATGAAACACCGTACCGCCACCATGGCGAATGGCATTAAGAATATCAGCATCACTCTGCACATGATCACCGGGAACCTTTTCAACATCCCACAGATCGCGAAATGCCGGCTGTGAATTTATTTGACGAAGCACTTTTATCGCATCGACCATAACGTCCCGATCTTTTGCAGTAGATAAGTAGTTGGCTTCGATTCTCGGTTGTTGGTAAGGGTCGTCAGACTGAATGGTAACCGACCCTCGACTTTGCGGATGACACTGCCAGACAGATGAAGTAAAACCTGAAAACTTGTGCAGTGGGGTTCCGGGTTTATCAACCGATAATGGCATAACATTAAATTGAATATCGGGGCGGCCATTCTTCGCATAATGCGTACAGGCAGCACCACCAACCTGGCCTGCACCAACGGTCAAGGGTCCGTTGCCCGCGATTGCCCAATCAAGCCCCATTTTCGCAAGCTTGAACAGGCTCTGAACATCATCGTTCAATGACAGTTTTTCTTTTAGTTTAACCACCATTCGCATCTGATAATGATCCTGCAGATTTTCACCGACTTCAGGTGAATCTGCCATGACCTTTATGCCGAAACGTTGCAACAAATCAGCTGGACCAACCCCGGATAATTGCAATATTTGCGGGGACTGCAGCGAGCCTGCAGATAACACCACTTCACTGCCAACCATAGCCTTTTCACGTTTTCCAGCCGAGTCCCACTCAACCCCGACAGCTCGGCCGTTTTTAATAATGATTCTTGACACGTGCGCGTTAGTTTTTAGCGTAAGGTTTGGACGACGCAATGCTGGTTTTAAAAATGCGCTGGCTGCGCTGGCGCGAAATCGTTTCGCAATTGATAGTTGATAAGAACCAACACCGAATGTGGTATCGCCGTTAAAATCGGGATTAAACGGAAGCCCAAATTCCTGCGCTGCTTGCACCCACGCTGCACAAGCGCGATTTTGATTGCGCAGATTTGAAACCGACAGCTCACCGTGTCTGCCACGCAAACTGTTACCGCCACCAGAGTAGTTTTCCAGCGCTTTAAAATGAGGTAACACTTCATTAAAGGACCAATGAGCAGCACCCTGAACAGCCCAACTGTCAAAATCTTCCTTTTGACCTCGAATAAATACCAGACCATTGATAGAGCTCGAGCCACCAACCACATGACCACGCGGCCAGACGATGCCACGTTGCCCATCACCTTCAGACGGCTCGGTGTCGAAAACGCGAGAAAATCGGGGGTCATAAATAGAGCGGAAATACCCAACAGGCAACTTCAACCAAATGTTTCGGTCCCAGCCTCCTGATTCCAGCACCAGCACTTTTGCATCCGGGTCATTCGATAACCGGTTCGCAACCACCGAACCTGCAGAGCCTGAACCAATTACTATGTAGTCGTATGCAGATTCAGTCATTTGACCGCAGTTATTGCTGAGTATCTATTTGAGATTCCATGTCGTTCACGGGCTTATAAGTCCCAGCCCGTAATTTAAAACTGTCTTCGATAATGGACGCGATAGCCGCGACACACACCAGAAACCCGGAGATAGGAACTATTGCAATGGCATATTTTTTCGGCATGTAGTTTGGCTTGAAAACG
>CALIMV010000424.1 GCA_938045275.1 uncultured Granulosicoccaceae bacterium | reverse complement strand
CGAACAAATTGCAGGTCACTTGGCCGATGCTCACGCGCGCATTACTCGACAACCCACCGTATGCCTGGTTGGCCCTGAAGGTTTTGCCAATGCCGTTCCGGCAATGCTGGAAGCCGCTGGTGAAAGATCACCCGTTATATTCGTCACAGGCTCGTCAACAATGAAACGACAAGGTGCTGGTGGATTTAAAGAGATCGACGATGTCGCCATAGCCGCACCACTAGTTAAGTACTCTGAACAGATAACAGACGGTGAGCGAATCAGTGAGTTCGTTGATCGGGCTTGGATTGCAGCGACCTCTGGTTATCCTGGCCCCGTGCATCTTAGTTTACCGGTTGACATCATGTTTTCATCGTTCGATGAAAATGTCGGGCGTGATGAGCGGCCATTTAATCGCGACCACCAGGCACCACAGCGAGCTTGGCCAGAACCATCTGCGCTAATGAACGTTCTTCAAACTATACGAAACGCCGAGCGGCCTGTTGTTATAGGCGGCCACGGTATTTGGTGGTCAGGCGCAGAAAACAAACTGGCTCAAAGCTCCAGCCAGCTACGTCTACCCGTATTCAATGTACCCTACCACCAGAAGCTACTTCCTCAGTATAACGAAACCTATATGGGTTTAGCGGACTTTCATCAATATCATCCATCCAAGCCTGCTATTCAGGAGGCGGACGTGGTAATCATGGTTGGCGGTCGCCTGGATAATCAGATGAATTTCGGTAATCCACCGTTTTTTCCAAAGGAACAAACACTCATCTGCGTTAATGGCAGCCACGAGGAAATCGAATTCAATCGTGCTGCAGATGTGTTGCTTTTATCAGACCCAGGGGCATTTTTTGATGCGCTCAAAACACTTGATAACACTTGGTCTGACTGGTTTAACCTGCAAATCAGTCGGCGCGCTGAGTGGCATGCTGAATGGTCGTCTTATTTGGAGACAGAATCCAACAAAAGCCAGAAAATGCACCCTTTGCAATTGTCGGTGGACGTTCAAAGCGAAATGTCTAACGGTGATTGGCTCGTGTTTGATGGCGGTAATACCCATTTCTGGTCTGAGATTGGTGTTAGCGTTTCAGCGTCCACCGGAAAACAATTAGCAGGCATCTCTCATCCTGGTAGCTATAGTCTTCTCGGTATCGGCGTGTCATTAGCCATTTCTGCCAAGGCAATTCATCCTGAAAAAAAAGTTGTTCTCATATCCGGAGATGGCGCATTTCTCTCTGGTGGCTTATCCATTGAAACAGCGTTCCAGGAAAATTTGCCCATTATCGTTGTTATCGATAACAACGGTGGGCTCGACTGCATTTCTCAACAGCAAGAACGCCTTTTTAGTAATGGCAAGCACTTCGCTACCGATTTTCGCGATATCCCATTTCACAGCATGTTTGAAGGTATGGGCGGCTTCGGTGAATTAGTTGAAACCAGAGAACAATTAGCGCCCGCGTTGCGAAGGGCTATTGCCAGTGGAAAAACGGCTTGTTTGAACGTGAAGTGCAGAGGCGTTATTAGCCCTATTGTCGCCGCCACCTCTGATAAGCGAGATAAGGCTTCAATCGAATAATCTTCTGATAGAAATACACCTAACTCGCCTAACTTACCTAACTTACCTAACTTACCTAACTTACCTGACTTACCTGACTTACCTGACTTACCTGACTTACCTGACTTACCTGACTCGCATTACTCACCGCACTCTGCTGATGAACACATGGTTTACGATGGTTCAAGTACATGAGACAAGGTAATTTGTTGCCCGGACCGTGTCTTTAAACTGTTAACCGGTTCAGATTTTCGCGAACAGGTTTTCAAAACTGTGAAATTTTTCAAGTAATTGAGCTCAACGGCCCCAGAACGACAAAGCACCCAGCCAGTCAGCCGCTAAAGCAAAAGTGGAAGCTGTAATTTCCACCGAACAAATGCACTGGCAATCCAAATCAAAGTAACCGGCATAACATTAGAATGATGGCAAAGTTTACGCCTCACAATTCAGCTCAAAGTCTTGGTGACAGTAGCAGTTTGGGTTTGATTAACTTTAAATCTCCCATTTTCAGGCGCATCACGGCCGGTGTTTTTGCCAGCATTCTAATTATCGAAATCGCGCTGTTGATTTTTTCCTGGTTTACCGAAAGGCAGCGACTACTGACCAGACTTGACGAGACATTAGTCACGCTAACCTCGATGTTGGATCACAATGATCCTCTTCCTCAACTAGAGCAATTGCTCAACAACAATGACAGCTTGCCTAACTACGCAATCATTGGGTACATTCACGAATCTCCGGAAGGCTCAAGACAATTCGGTGGTTCCATTGGCACACTCAGCCAAGTCGTTAACGAGAAAACGGCAACACATTACTCCGGTTCAGAAAAATACTATGCAAGCTTTGTAAGCAGAGATCTGGGCAATGGGCGCATCGACAAGTTGTGGCTAAGTATAGATACATCGGCCCTAAGCATCTATATGATTTCATATATCTGGCGCATCCTTGGCATGGTGTTGCTGATCAGCGCATTCGTTACCGCTGCATGCCTTATATTTCTAACACCACTGCTGATTAATCCACTACACCGCCTGAACAATTTATTGATACAAGGTGAAACGCATGGCATGCGTACAGCTAAGTCCGACCAAAAAGATCAGGCACGGCAGGATGAACTCGGCAGCGTATTTCGTTCATTCGATAAATTGCGAAATGAGCTGATAAGTTCTGAAGAGAACTACGCTTTTATCAGTGACAGATTCGAAGAGTTTGCCAATCTCGGGGCTGACTGCTTTTGGGAAATCGACAAAAACCTGAGATTTACGTATTTCTCTGGAGATTTTAAGCGCTTATTATCAATATCGGCGCTAAATTTTCAGGACAAAAAGTGTACGTCATTAATAAAAGAACTTTCACCTCGCCTGGCAGCCAGAACCGATATTTTCCGCTCGCTTAAAAATACGGGGAAATGGCAGGGCGAATTTCTGTCGAATTCACCAGATATACCGAACGTTTCTACTCGTATAATGGCAGCACCTTTTTACAATGCTAGCGGAGAACTTGCTGGCATCCGCGGTACCATTATTGATACCAGTAAAGAAGCAGAGCTTGCTAATGTGCTGCGTTTTCAGGCAAGCCATGATGAACTTACCGGCCTTGTTAATCGTCGCGAGCTTAACGAAAGACTCAAGCAGAAAATGGCTGAATACCATAAAGATGGCACTCCGTTTTCGCTAGTAACATTAGATCTCGATCGTTTCAAGGCAATCAATGATAGCTGTGGTCATATTGCGGGAGATATACTGTTAAAAGCAATAGCTTCGAGTATGCTAGCCTCAGTCCGCTCCAAAGACACGGTAGCCAGAATTGGCGGAGACGAATTCGCCATTTTACTCAGTGGCTCCGATATGAATACCGCTCAGAATATTGCAGAGCAAATCAGAAAAGGCATTGAAGACTACCGGCTAGTATGGGAGGGCATTCCATACTCGGTGTCAGCAAGCATGGGCATTGCGGAAGTTTCACCAGAACTCGGTAGCCTTGAATCCCTAAAGTTTGCGTCCGACAGTAGCTGTATATTAGCCAAGCAAAGCGGTAAGAATCAAATACGTGTTTACGATGAAGAAGCCGAGTCTACAACTGTCAAATGTGACGAGCTATTGTGGGTCTCTAGAATCAATCAAGGCCTAGACGAAAACAGATTTTGTCTGTTCAAACAATCCATTACCAACATCGACCAACCATCAGATGAGCATTTTGAAGTGCTAATCAGGCTACAAAACAATGAAGGAAGCGTTTGGACTCCGAACTTGTTTTTGCCAGTGGCAGAACGAAACAACCTTTTACCAAAAATAGACAAATGGGTTGTAACACGCGCATTAAAGTGGCTCAACGAGCAAACTATACCCGTCGACTCTGAATATTGCATGAACGTTAATCTGTCTGCCGCGTCACTTGCCGACCAAGGTTTCAAACAATTTCTTATAGATAAAATTGAACAAAATAAAAAAGTAAGTAGGCATATATGTTTCGAATTGACCGAATCCGCAGTCATGCTCAATCCTGCAGAAACAATAACCTTGCTTTCGCGGTTAAAATCTTACGGATGTCGAATAGCACTGGACGATTTTGGTACTGGACACTCATCGCTGTCACATATCCGCACCTTACCTCTCGATTTTATTAAAATCGATGGCACATTTATCCAAGAGATATGCAAAAACGAATTGGATCAAACAGTTGTCAAAAGTGTAGCCGAAATCGCTAGGGTATTGAACATTAAAACCGTAGCAGAATTTGTAGATACCAATGAAGCATTACA
>CALIMV010000423.1 GCA_938045275.1 uncultured Granulosicoccaceae bacterium | reverse complement strand
ACCTTTTCGGTCAGAAGGATTGGTCGAGTGGGCTGTGCCTCGCATGTTGCCGGATATTGATCGTCATGGTAGCAAGGGTATTTTATTTCTCGATGAAATCACGTCAGCTACGCCTGCTGTATCGGCTGCGGCCTATCAGCTCATACTGGACCGCTGCCTTGGCGAGTATAAAGTGCCTGAAGCCTGGGTTATTTTTGCAGCCGGTAATCGTCAGGGAGACCGGGGTGTCACTTATTCCATGCCATCGCCACTGGCCAATCGATTCACCCACTTTAATTTCGATGTCAATGTTGACGATTGGGTAAAGTGGGCGCATACCAATGGTATCGATGAGCGTGTAATTGCGTTTTTACGTTTTCGCCCCGAATTATTGTTCGACTACGACCCAGCACTCGACCCGGTTGCATTCCCCACCCCGCGCTCGTGGGAATTTGCACATAATGCACTGCATAAATTCGATTCAAACACACAAATTTTGGTTAATGCATTACAGGCTTGCGTTGGAGATGCTGCTGGTATTGAGATCAATGCGTTCATCGAGAACATTGACAAGCTTCCCGATGTAAACGCCATTCTTGAAGGCCAGAAAGTATCTATCCCGGATTCCATTGATCTGCAATATGCGTTGGCCTCGTCCCTGGTTGGGAAGGCGGTACGCTTGGCAACCAGTGAAGCAGAACAAAGTAGTAGTCAGCTCGGTAATATTCTGAATTTTGCATCCGATTTTCCTCAACGCGAAATGGGCGTCATGCTGGTATCAGACATGCATCGTGCTATCGGAAACAGGATATTCTCTTTACCGCAATTTAAAGACTGGGCTAGTTCAATTTCGGATGTACTGCTGTATGACAAACATTGATGAATGACGTTGATCGAAAACTGGCGGCTGCAAGAACACGGCTCATTTTAGATAAACCGTTTCTGGGTGCACTCGTATTGCGCTTACCGCTGATAGAAGCCGCTGGCAATTGGTGTGAAACATCCGCTACCGACGCGCGTTCTCTGTACTACAACCCTTCTTATATAGAACCATTGAATTTGAGTCAGGTTCAGTTTGTTTTAGCGCACGAAGCCCTGCATTGTGGATTGTCGCATTTTGCCAGGCGCGATCATCGTAATAAAAATCGTTGGAATTTGGCGTGTGACTATGCTGTTAATCAGTTGCTGATTGAAGACGGCCTTGAGCTGCCACCGGGTGCGTTGTTAAACGAAGAATACCAGGGGCTGAGTGCGGAGGAAATTTATCCGCTTATAAAAAAGGATGCGGAAGAGCAAACCATGGACCAGCATTTGTACGATGGTCAGGATGGTCAGGATGGTCAGGATGGTCGCCATCCACCAACACTATCCGGCTCCGATTCAAACGAAAACAGTGATCGCAATGTTGCAACGTCACAGCCTCCTCCATTGAATGCGCATGAGCGAGAAAAATTGAATACCCAATGGCAACAGCGCCTTGTTGGTGCTGCTCAACAGGCATCGATTGCTGGAAAAATGAGTGGCAGTGTAGCTCGCATGGTTGATCGATTACTCCGTTCATCGGTGCCATGGCGAAATTTGTTGGCGCGTTTTATGAGCAGTACATCCCGCGCCGATTATAATTTGATGAGGCCATCTCAAAGGCGAGGCGGTGATGCCATTCTACCCAGCCTGCATTCGCAACAAACCAATGTACTAATCGCACTCGATACCAGTGGTTCGATAGAACAAGACGAAATTGCCGAATTTATAACCGAAATTAACGCAATAAAGGGATTGGTTAATGCACGCATTACACTATTGGCGTGCGATTCTGAGTTAGACGGAGACGGACCCTGGGTGTATGAGTCATGGGAACACCTGACCTTGCCCAAAACATTGAAAGGTGATGGTGGTACCGACTTTGTTCCGGTTTTTGACTGGATGAAGTTGAGTACGATACCACCTGATTTACTCATCTATTTTACCGACGCGAAGGGCCGTTTTCCGAATCAGGCTCCCAATATTGAAACACTATGGCTAGTGAAAGGGTCGGCCGATGTGCCTTGGGGGCAACGGGTACAGTTAAATTAACCGTGCGGAAGCTTGCCTGATTAACCAAGTCACAAATCGCACTATAAAAACAAATCAATTCATGGTTAAAACATACGCGCAAAAACTGACACCACCTTATTCGGGTCAAGTGCAAATTGTCGAGACAGATACTTATCGAGCCTTAACGCTGGATGGGCAAGTGTGGGAGGTTCAGTATGTCAATAGAATTCATATTCGTGTTTGCACGATAACCGCTCAGGAATTGAAAACCCGTTCCAGCACGATGGGACAAACAGAAAGCGATACAGCAGACCCTAAGCTTGGCTTATTGTTCAATTACCTTGCTGAAGTTGAATTACCATTTATAGCCAATGATCATTTTGAATTCTGGTTGCTGGACAACGAAGATAAATCGCCTCTGGCGTTAATCTATTCATGTGCCACTGCATCGCAAATGGACAAGTTTCCAAACCGGGCAGAGTGGGCATCATTACCTGATGCTGTTATGAAAATAGAAAAAACGGAGCATGAGATAAAAATGAATGCACCGCCGGTTAATTATCAGCTTGAAAGTTTAGTGTCTGAACGTGCAGGAACCAATAAAAAAGCGAGCTGGTTCGACAGAAGAGAAAAACACAATGATAAATTTCCATCGTTTCTCGTACGCGAGGATTGGCCGGAGAGCGCACAACAGGTTATCTGCAAACGGTATATTGATAGGCAGGCTCCGCGATTGTTAATGCTGCAGGGATTATCAGTTTCGCATCGTGAACGATTGGAAAGCTGCTGCACTCCTTATGCTACCGAAGTCGCTCGGTTTCACGCAGTGTACCCTGAAGTGCTGGATATAGAGTCTATGAGTGCGTTACGAGTAGAAGCTCGCTTACGTGCCGCAACAAACTGTTGATAGAAACATGAAATACTGCTGTTATACAGGTGTTGGAGTTTAGCAGTTAATGTCTAATATGCACGATATTCCAGCGCTTGCTAAGTTGCTGCTTAAGAGCGCATTTATACATCCTTAATCGCATGGTAAAGGCAATGTTCCTGCATGCCACTATCAGGATCTACCGACGGGTGTAGAAAATTCATATTCGTATCAACCATGCCAATTTTCTCCATCACACGGCGTGATCGTGTGTTGGCCAGTGTAGTAAACGAAACGATTTCTTCCAACGAGAATTTACTGAACCCCAAGGCTAAACAAAATTGAGCAGCTTCTGTGGCGAATCCGTTTCCCCAGTGTTCATAGGCCAGACGCCAGCCTATTTCCACACAAGGGCAAAAAGGTAATTCAGCGTTAAACTTGCTTAATCCAACGAAACCGATAAAGACATTCAGGTCTTTACGATCTACCGCCCAGAATGAAAAACCATCGCTGGCAATATGCTGGTTGCAGATGTCAACCATCTTATCGCTTCTTTCCTGTGCGTAAACGTCCGGGAAAAACTCCATTACCCGGGCATCAGCGTTTATTTTTGCGAAAGCGGGTTTATCACTATCACGCCATGGACGTATAATTAACCGTTCTGACTCGTAAGTATCGCTGTTCATAATGCCTGTATCGATGTCCAACAACCACTGTTGGAACGCGTGGGTTTATTTCATTGTATCAACGGCTCAGAACTGAATTGTTTTTAGATTCACAACCGAGCCCGAATGTGCAAGTAGCTGCACGTAATCTTTCGCCCTAACATAGTATCTATTGCAGAGAAAACATACATGACCGATATAAATAATGCTGAACAGGCATTCCCCAGGCCATTGTCTGGTGATGTCGTTGGGCACTTGCCTCCGGGTCTGCTACCACAACGTACTTTTCTTGAAGGCCGGTTTGTTGACTTAGAACCCCAAGATGCATCGAAACATGCAAATTCGCTCTTTCAGGCCGGGCATGACAGTGAAGCGGCGTTAAAAATTTGGGACTACCTTACTTATGGCCCGTGGCCATCAATTGAGGCTTATTCAACTTTCCTTCGGCAACAATCTTCAAGCTTTGACCCTATTTTTTATACCATCTGCTCTCGAGCAACCGGCAAGGCTTGTGGGCAAGCCAGTTTTTTGGATATAGATGCGCAGAACGGGGTAATTGAAATAGGTCATATTTGGTTTGGACCTGACTTACAACGAACACGGGGTGCAACTGAAGCGCTTTTTCTGATGCTCAAATACGCCATGGACGATCTTGGTTATCGTCGTATGCAATGGCGCTGCAATGCGTTGAATGAAAAATCACGACAAGCTGCACAGCGATTGGGATTCAGGTTTGAAGGCGTTTTTTACAACCATCTTATTTTTAAAGGGAAAAACAGGGATACTGCCTGGTATTCCATATTGGATGACGAATGGCCTGAAGTGCGGCAGAAACTTGAGTCCTGGTTGAGTGACAGTAACTTTAATGCAGAAGGTGAGTCGCGGTCTTCGCTAAGTGAGTTAATGAAACAGCGAAAGCCGTCTAATCGGTCCTAACTGGCAATACTTGGGTGTCGGTGCGCTAAAAACCCCCTGAATGGCACTGCTTATGTGGGTGCCATAAAGCGTCAGTCATTGAACAACAATCAAGTAAGCTAGTTAGCAATCGGTCGTAGGCGCAGCATAAAAAAAAGGGGCAGCCAAACACACTGCCCCTTGGTTTTATTAGTTTTAAGTTACTACTTTAACTTGCCGTTGAATGCACCAGATCTGCATCCTCAATTTTTATGTCATCTGCATCAATCACACCGGCGTTAGGGTCGTTGTAAACATCGTAATCTAGTTTTTGTTCGCCCTTCGCTACAACCGTTGAGACCATTGCATCGCCGGTTATGTTAACTGCGGTGCGGCACATGTCTAACAGTCGGTCGACGCCCATAATGATACCAATGCCTTCAAGTGGCAGACCTACTTGATTGAGTACCATTGCCAACATTATAAGGCCAACCCCCGGTACGCCGGCGGTGCCGATAGAGGCCAATACCGACATACCAATAACGGTTAAGTAGCCGCCCAAGCCCAACTCTATCCCGTATACGTTTGCTATAAACACAGTAGCAACACCCTGCATGATGGCGGTTCCATCCATATTGATGGTCGCTCCGAGTGGCACAGTGAAAGAAGCTACCGAATTGTTGACACCCAAACGCTCTGAAACCGAACGTAATGTGATTGGCAGCGTGGCGCTTGAACTCGCTGTAGAGAAAGCGAAAGCCTGCGCGTTGCGCATTTTTTTCATGAATCTCATTGGGCTTAGCTTTGTAAAAATAAACAATAAAGCCAGCAGAGTGACAAACAGATGAATAGCAAGGGCTCCGACAACGGTAAAAAAGTAACTTGCCATTGGTAGCAGCAATCCTATACCTTGCTGCGCAAAGGTTTTCGCGATCAGGCAGAACACCCCTATATGCGCAATGCTCATGACCAGAGTGACCATTTTCATTGCCACCTCATTAAGCATTTCTGCAGCATTAACAACAGGCTTGGCTCGTGCGCCGACCAGTAAAATGCTTATGCCGAACATAATCGCGTAGAAAATAATACTAAGCATCTCACCTTCGGCGAATGCTTTTATTGGATTGCTCGGAATAATATCTATAAAAACCTGTGTAACAGGAGGTGCCTCTTTTGCAGCGATCTCTTTTGTCTCAACGGTGTCCATCTGAAACCCTTTACCCGGGCCGATGATTGTGGCTAGCAAGATCGCAGTACTGATCGCTATAGCAGTGGTCAGTACGTATAAGCCAAATGACTTTGTACCTATTCGGCCCAGTGCTTTGATATCGCCAATACCACATACACCGCAGATAAGTGAAAAGGTAACCAGTGGAACAACTAACATTTTTAGTGCGTTAATGAACATGCTGCCAACCATGTGGAATAGGCCGTTGGTCAGCCAGGCATCGACAAAAGCATTTCCTGCCAGGAAGGTGTTTATTATTACGCCTGTTATTAAGCCTAAAACGAGGCCAAGCAATACCTTGACAGTCAAGCTCATCTTGTTTGATTCAGACATACGATTTCTCCAGTAAATCGGTGTGCTCAAGTGCGTTTAAGATGAATTTTTTTATACGTTCAAAAGCTAGACTAATCAGTCCGAAAAAATATATAAACACGTACACTTGCTGCAGTGAATGTACTGCTAAATAAAATTGTCGCTGATTTGGAGGTAGTAATCTGAGTTGAGGAGAGCGAGCTTTGCTAATGGTACTAGCTCGAATGTACTAGTTGAATACCGTTAGTGAGAGCGAAAAAAGTAATCCATAGATCGTACTTACCTTACCTGACGACTTATTGGAAAGGGCGCTAAGGTTGGCTTGGGCAGCGTAATTTCTTGAAGTGGGCAAGTCGGCGTCTCCAACAGCTTTGGCCACTACTGATGAGTGCCGTACTAAATAGTCGCCACGGTTAAATCAAAACGTGTAGTTAATCGTGAAGCCAGAAAACAAATTTGTTTTGCTGCCACGTTTCGTTATTGGACTCTCTGCTGCATCGCCCTGTAGTGTGTTAAACGCGCCGACACCTGTGATTGACCATTTTTCATTGATCTTGCGGATACCAAAAATGGCAAACTGCGTGCTTTCGATACCGCCACTGGCTTTGAACTCACCTAATTCTGCAGAGGCGCTTGTGCTGTCAACGCCGTAGAATGTCTGAGTGTAGTTGTCGTCTGCGTAGTTAAATGACATTGACGGAACAAAACGCAATTTTTCGTTGATCGGCATAACCAATCCGACTGAACCGTTTATTAACGTACCGCCGTGACCATCACCAGCATCCGTTAGCGCGCTGAGTCTGCCAATAACAATGGCGTCGCTTTTCAAGCCAAGGCTTGACAGTTTAAACCCGGAGCCAACAAACCAGCCAACTTCAGCACTTGCTTCAATTTCTGGTAATGCAGCCACGGCCGCATCAGATACGGAGTCGTCGCGGCCTGTATTGATTCGGAGAACCGGACCGGTATCAACCGAACCACTTTTGATCAAATCCAGCTGTACACCAATATCATCATTTTTGAAAATGCCAACGCTGGTTTCGATTTCAAAAGAAGCCCTGGGTGAAAAAGTGTAATCATTACTGCCTGGGAACTCCACGGTGCGTCCAAGACCGATACCAATGGTGGCAGAAAATGCCTGGGCAGATATCAACATTAATCCTGTTGTTAAGGTCAGCTTGTGCACATTGATGAGCTTGGAAATTTTCACAATTGAGTCTGCCAAAGTGGATAGTCCGATAAAGTTACCTCAATAGACATGCAACGCCGATTAAGTTCATTGTTTAAGCTCATAGCCCACATAAATTTGTGCGAATGACTAGAATATAGACGTGCTTCTCACTCTTTTCGGCGATATAGAACACGTAGTATGATGAGTCTTGGGTGTGTGACCAGGTGTAATGACAACAGAAAGCGCAGTTGTTCCGCGTTTAACGCTGCAACACGTTAGTTACGCTAGTTTGTTGACGGAGCTTTCACCAACAGTGCTAGCCAGGCGATCTCTACTGTCGGCATTTTCTTAATCACGCAAACTCTTTTGGAGCGGGTCTGTTTTTAGTGTGGAACTGTTTTTTGAACGACTAATACTGCCTGTGGTGCTTAGCTAAATTTATGATGCCAGTTATAGATGCCGGTGTGGGCATATCTCAAAAAAGGTGCTCTTTCAGCGACTATTTGAATGCGTTCAGGCAGTTTCATGTGCTGAGAATGGTTGCCATGCAAACGCGGCAATCAACCGACACGGTGCTGGATGAATTAGTCTATTTCCAAAGGCAGGCCACAACGCGTGGTTTTGGTGGGTTTCCCAATGCGATTGTTGCGAGCGTTGATCTGTTTTGCCCGACAGAAATAGCAGAGTTGGTTAAGTTGGATTCGCTTGAAAATTTGCGTGGTATCCATCATAGCTTGGCTGAACAAACTCATGATTCCAATCGAGCTGACTTAGAACGGTCGTTAAATATTCTGGCAGAGAATGAATTATGCCTGGATTTATTTACCACACAGGGTTGTGACGAAGCCGTTGCTCAAATGGCTGCATTTCAGCCGACGTTAAATATCATAGTGAATATATCGGTTGCTGAGGATGATCAGGTTCAACATACTGCCCGAAGGCTGTCGCGACTAGCAGAATTCGATAATGTTTATCTTAAAATATGCGGGGTCGACTCTTCAATTGCTGACGGCTACCCTTTGCTGAAAATGTTAATTGATGATGCTACGAAACAGTTCGGAATTGAAAGAATCATGTTTGCCAGCGGGATGGGCCAACTCAGCTCTGAAGGCGCGTTTGACCATTTGTGGACGCAGTATGCTGAAGCTTGTTCAAGCTTAAAAGCCAGCTATCGAGACAGACTGTTCCGGTCGAATGCCATGAGCGTATACGGCCTGTGACTTAATTAGGTAAATACCAATGGCTAAAGTAAAGTATAAAGATGCAAAGGGTCGTGTGCGATGGATACGCAATGACGAAGTCGGCGCCATTGTAAAGCAATTAGGAGACTATCTCATCATTGGTGGCTACCCGGAAGAACACGCCAAGCGTTACGCACAGTTGGCACACACGATATCACGTTGGCCAGAATCAATAGATAAAATTTCGGACGCTAACGCGCTGGATACTATTCCAGGTGTCGGTGGTGTTATAACCGGATATTTGGAAGAAATCATAAAAACCGGTACAACGGATAAGTTCAATGATAAACAGTATGGTACGCCACCGCCACGATCAGTACTTGAACTCACCAAGATAGATCGTCTTGGCGCGAAGACGGCAAGAATGCTTTATCAGGAGCATGGCATCGATAGCATGAAGGCGTTATGCAAGGCCGCAAAGAACGGCAAGCTAAAAGGGATTAAAGGTATTGGGCCGAAAATGCTGACAACCATAGATGACATGTGCCAGTAGCATGAGTATTTTAGTTAAACAAGACGATGCCTCGGCACCGGCAGTAATTGAACTTCTAGAGTCTCACCTGACAGCCATGCAGGCGCAAACCCCGGCTGAAAGCGTTCACGCACTCGATCTCAATGAATACCGTTCATCCACTCTTACTTTATGGACCGCATGGACTCAAGATCAATTAATGGGTTGTGGTGCACTGAAAAACCTTGGACTACAGCAAGGCGAGCATCTTGGTGAAATAAAATCCATGCGCACCAGAGCTGAGTTCGCCCGTATGGGCGTTGCTAATGCCGTGCTGCGCACCATACTTGAATTTGCCTCGCAAATCGGCATGCAAAGAGTGAGTCTGGAAACCGGTGTTACAGATCATTTTAAGGCTGCGCATGCTTTTTATGAAAGCAATGGCTTTACCAGAACGGCACCGTTTGGTGACTATACTAACGACCCCCACAGCGTCTTTTATACGATTGAGCTCAGCCAATAATGATTGCTGCAACCGATGTGTTGGCTTATGCAATAGCCTTGGGTGTGGCTGCAGGTTTACCCGGACCGGGAATAACGGCCTTGGTCGCTCGCAGTGTAAGTGGTGGTGTTTTGGCTGGATACGCCATGCTCATTGGTTTAATTGTCGGTGATCTTGTTTTCCTGACATTTGCGGTGTTCGGGTTGGGTTTGCTTGCGCAGACGTTTAGTTCTGTTTTTACAATTATACGCTGGGTGTCGGTGGCCTACCTCATGTATCTTGCCTGGCAGTTCTGGACGGCTGATCGTCAAGAGATTACAACCGCGGATAATTCTCATAAAACGCTGCTTATGGCGGCGGTAACTGGATTGGCCATCACCTTAAGCAACCCCAAAGCCATCGCATTTTACCTGGCGCTACTTCCATTGGTGCTCGATCTCAGTAACATTTCGGTTTCGGTATTAACAACGGTATTAGCGCCTGTGGCTATTTTGGTTTTGTTGTTCGTGGGTAGTGTATACATACTTGGTGCTATTTCGGTACGTCGTGCACTGTCCAGCGCAAAAGCTCAGCGTCGATTACACCGCACAGCAGCATTGGCCATGGCCGGCACCGCTTTTAGTATCGTTGCCCGTGAGTTTTAAAAATCGACTGACATTAAAAACTTGGCAAGTCTGCTGGTAAATAAAATTGAATCACACGCTTTTGATTGCTATCGGGTTCATGGTTATCGGCATGACGCTAATTCCTGTCGGTGATGCTATAGCCAAGCTCTTGTCCAACACAACGGAATATTCAGCGTCATTTCTCGCCTGGGCACGTTTTAGTTTGGGCGCGTTTATATTGTTGCCTCTGGCATTTATAAAACGACCAACAACGAAACTCTGTAAAGCCTTCTATGTTAAACAGTCAATACGAGGTTTGCTTATTGCGCTGACGGTTGTCACAATTATAAAAGCGGTCAGTATAAGTCCTATAGCGGAAGTGTTTGGATGCTTTTTTATTGGACCAATTTTGTCAGTCATATTATCGGTTTTTTTTCTCGGGGAAAGGGCACGAGTAACCGAATGGTTGTCGGTGATATTGGGTTTTGTTGGCGTATTGTTGGTTGTGCAGCCTGCATTTCTTGGGTTTAGCCCTCCTCACAACACTGCAATTGATGTTGTTATCGACCGTACCGGTCTGTATTGGGCGCTGCTGGCAGGGCTTTTTTATGGATTGTTTTTGGTTGCGACACGATGGGCCGCTGACATCGGCGACCCAATAGCACAAGTTACTCTGCAATTCGTTGTTGCCGCTTTGGTGTTAGCTCCATTTGCAATGCCAGACTTGATGCATTATGGAGTAGTGTCGATAGGGTTTCTAATTACGATGAGCGTAACCTCTGTAATGGCAAACTATTGTTCCATTCAAGCACTTGCCCGTGCAAAAGCAGCTGCTCTGGCACCCGTTGTCTATATGCAAGTGGTCGCAGCCACATTGCTTGGTATTGTCATGTTCGATGAGTCTTTAAGTTTTATCGCTGGATTAGGCCTCGCGATAATAGTGTTATCTGGTTTTTTTCGCGTATCGTTGCCAAACCAAAAATAATTTCACGTGAACCAGTTTATGCCTGAAAGTGGATTGCACGCATTATTAACGCGATCACCTGATGAGTCGTTAATTTTTATGAGTCGTTGATTTTGATGAGCCCTTGTATTAAATGAGTTGTTGTTTTACATGAGCAGTTGGATAGCCTTTTCAATTTTTGCTGCATTTATGCAATCGGTGCGCACTGCTGGGCAGAAACAACTGACCAGTTCTTTAACGCCAATGAGCGTTACGCTTGTCAGGTATTTATTCGGACTGCCGTTTGTTATCGCGTATTTACTCATTCTTTACGGTAAGCAATCGGGTGTTGAGATTGTGGAGGCAATGTCCAACTTCCGCTTTGTTAGTTTCGCTGCATTGGCGGGAGTTGCGCAAATAGTGGCAACGGTATTATTGGTAAAAGTATTCAGCTTTCGAAATTTTGCAGTAGGCACAAGTTTTGCGAAAACCGAGGCGTTGCAAACGGCGATTCTAGGATTGGTATTGTTTGGAACCGCTTTGTCTGGTTGGGGTTGGCTGGCGGTATTAATAGGGTTTATTGGTATTTTAATTGTTAGTGTTCCTAATTCTCGCGAGCCGTGGGAGTTACAAAACGTCGTGTTAGGCACTTTGTCAGGCACAGCGTTTTCATTCACCGCTATCTGGTTGCGCGA
>CALIMV010000422.1 GCA_938045275.1 uncultured Granulosicoccaceae bacterium | reverse complement strand
AACGGGGTTCGTCTTTAACGATGCCAGGGCTGTTTTGATCATCCATGATACTGCGCCTCCTTTGAGTTTTATCATAGCAAGCGAATATTCGCTCGACAAGTAAATACTGTAAATAAAACCAGTTTGTGAAAATGAGAATATATTCATGGATCGCTAGTTGCAATTAACTAGCGATGTATTAAAGTTGTAGCGCATTGAAGGTTAAAAATTTTTTCGGAGCTGGTTACTGAATTGCATTATTGAACCCAATTGTTGAACCTGGTAATCGATGTTAATTATAGATACCAGTTAAATTTAAAACATCCAACCAATAAACTCAGTTTTACATGCTGTACATGTCTGATATGCTGGCGCTATGAGTAATCGATCTTATTATCGTATTTTCACTTCTGCCGCTTCCGGTGAGCTTGCCAGCTACCGTGAGGGAGTTGCACGCGTAATGCGTCGCAATGGTATTGAGGTCTGCGATCATTGCGGGTCAGTGCCTACCGATGAGTATATGACGGTGACGGACGACAGTGATTCGTTCAATGATTATCGTCTTGCATTCCACCAAATGTCTGTCTCTAACATGCAATGCGATTTTCTGCAGGTAAAAGACTTGAACAAGGATATGTTTATCTTTAACCAACCAAATCAATGAACACCTATGCGTTTTGACCTTATCCCCAATTTCAGCCCTGGAGAAACCATCGCCTGGACGCGTTCGCTTGAGATGATGCGTGAGCAAACGGCTTTGGCTGAGCAGGCTGGGTTTACTACGGCGTGGTTTACTGAGCATCACTTTGCGCACAATGGTTATATGAATGCGCCGCCGAATCCAATTCAAATGTGTACTCATATGGCGGCGCGATTCGATAAAATTCGGGTTGGTACGTGCCCGGTGGTGTTGCCGGACTGGCATCCGTTACGCGTTGCTGAGGATGTTGCGATGCTCGATAACATGTCGCTGGGGCGTGTGGATTTTGGCATCGCCAAAGGCATTAATGAGCGTGCAACGATTCAGTTTAATTGTGATGCAGACAGACGCGATAACGATAAAGTGATGCGGCTGTATCTTGAGTCGCTCGATATTATTCTCAAAGCCTGGACCAATGAAGCCTTTACGCACCAAGGTGAGTTTTATCAGTTTCCAGTGCCGGGCTGGAAAGAGACCAATCGATTCTTCGAACCGCTTGACCCTCGTTATCATGATGAGGACGGCGAGTACAAAGCCATGTACGTGCACCCTCGACCTTTTCAGCAACCGCATCCGCCCGTTTGGTTAATGTCTAATGCACCACCTGCACATGAAATCGCTGGTGCACAGGGGCAGGGTGTTATCTCGATGGCATCGGCACCGAAGCGTACATTGGCGTGTTGGGAGCCTTACCGGCGATCGTTGTCGGCAGCGCGGGGTTTTGATGTCGCAGTAGGCGAAGGCGTTGGTGTGTGTACGGCATTTTACGTGGGCGAATCTATGAAAGAGGCGGTCAGGACTATTCGCCCTGCTATTAATGCCTACTATGAATTTTTAGGCGGGTCGCGTCCGGCCGGGGAATGGACCAAGCACGGTTATCTGGATGTCGATGAACAAATGAGCGATGAAGATGAACAGTCTGACTGGTTCGATTTTTTAAATAAGCGTGGCATTATTGTTGTTGGTGATGCCCAATTCGTGACTGAAAAATTTGTCGAAAAACAGGAAACGATTGGTCTTGATCATCTGGTGCTCATGCAGCAATACACCGGTGTGCCGTACAAAAAAATTCTGGCAAGTTGGCACAGGCTCTTTGAACAGATTGTGCCGGTGTTTGGTACAGAATCCATTGCGCAATAACGGGAGCGTGAACATGCTTGAGATATGGGGACGCCCTTATTCGTCGAATGTTATTCCAGTAATTTGGACGGCGAACGAACTGAAGTTGGAATACACGCTACAACTTGCCGGTGGTAGCTTCGGTAAACTCGATACAGACGACTACGCTAAAATTAATCCGAATCGAATGATTCCGGCCATTAGGGATGGCGGCTTTGCATTGTGGGAAAGTTTGGCCATTGTGCGCTATCTTTGTGATCAATATGGAGCCGGTACGCTGAGCCCAGCAGACAGTCACGCCCGGGCCATAGCTGATCAATGGATGGAATGGTCGGCCAGTAAGGCTTTTATGCCGGTGATTTATCTGTTCTTTGCAACGGTTCGAACAGAACCAGATGACAGAGACGCTGAAAAAATAGCAAGTTTGCGCGATGAAGCGCACGCGGCTTTATCAGTACTGGACGAACATTTGGCAGATCGTGCCTATGTTTGCGGTAATGAATTTACTATGGGCGATATCCCACTCGGTTGTATTGTGTATCGCTACTTTAATGTCAACGTAGATCGTCCATCGTTACCTCATGTTGAAGCCTGGTATGAACGACTGTCGCAACGACCAGCCTATCAGAATCATGTTATGCGGTTTTTTGGTACCAATCCTGATGAATGGGCGGCATTGGAAAAAGCCAGCGCGTCGGAAGGTGTTATTTAAAATATGGAGGTCCTGTTGTGAATGACGTATTAACCTATCACACGCGCTTTTCACCTGAAGAGTTCGAATCGCAATACAACCTCAGGCTGGGCAGGCCAGACTACGAGGAAACGGTTATTCCGGATTGGGTGAGTCGCAGTGAGGTAGCGCGAGGTAATCTGAACTGTGCGCTCGACATACGCTATGGCGATGGGCCAAAACAAAAGTACGATGTGTTCAACTGTGGCAATGTTGAAGCACCTGTCTTAATGTATTTTCATGGCGGTTACTGGCAACGTGGCGATAAGTCTATTTATAGTTTTCTTGCCGAGCCTTTCGTTGCTGCAGGTGTTAATGTTGTGGTGATCGGTTACGATCTTTGTCCCGATGTCAGTCTAACGACCATTTCCGAGCAAGCGCGCGAAGCCGTTGCCGACATATACCGAAAAGCAAATGAATTAGGTTTGAATCCGAAAAAACTGGCCGTTATGGGGCATTCAGCCGGTGGCCATATTACTGAAATGATGATGGGAACCGATTGGAGTACTTATGCCACAGATTTACCAGCAAATTTAGTTAACGTAGGGATTCCGGTTTCACCGTTGAGCTTGCTTGAACCGGTACGGCTGACTGCCGGGCTTAACGCCGGTATTCGTATGGATGAAGCAGAGGCAGAATCACAAAGCCCAATGATAAACCACCCGCCGGTAACCAATGCTGCGCAGATGGTTGTAGTAGGAGGCGCCGAAACAGATGAATTTCATCGACAAGCGCAAATGTATGTCGATAAATTTACATCAAACGACCGAGTGATGGAGCTGTATGTTGTTCCGGGCGTTGATCACTTTGATGAGCTGAATGTTTTAGCAGACGCTAACAGTCCGTTTTTTAAAAAAGTCCTGGCATTAATAGAGTAACTCAGCGGCCACATTGCCACTGAGCTACAAACAACGATCACAAGTCAATGCTTAAGTATCAGCGCGATTCTCAACTAACCCATCAACCACGCCAGGGTCGGCAAGGGTAGAGGTGTCACCAAGGTTACCCAAATCATTTTCAGCGATTTTGCGTAATATTCGACGCATGATTTTACCTGAACGGGTTTTAGGTAAACCTGGTGCCCACTGAATAACATCAGGTGTTGCGATTGGCCCTATTTCAGAGCGCACGTGTTTTACCAGTGTTGCTCGGAGTTCTTCTGAAGGCTCTTGATCGCTCATCAACGTCACATAAGCATAGATACCTTGGCCCTTGATGTCATGCGGATAACCAACAACGGCGGCTTCAGCTACTGCGTCGTGTAAAACAAGTGCGCTTTCAATTTCGGCTGTGCCAAGTCGATGTCCGGAAACGTTAAGTACATCGTCTACTCGACCGGTAATCCAGTAATAGCCGTCTTCGTCACGGCGCGCGCCGTCGCCAGTGAAATAGTAACCAGGATACATTTGGAAATAGGTATCGAAGAATCGTTGATGATCACCATAAACACTGCGCATCATGCCAGGCCATGGGCGAGTAATAACGAGGTTACCGGAGGTAGCGCCTTCAAGAATGTTGCCTTGCTCATCAACCAGTGCTGGTACCACGCCAAAAAATGGTTTTGTGGCTGAACCCGGTTTCAGGTCGGTTGCACCGGGAAGTGGCGAGATAAGAATACCGCCGGTTTCCGTTTGCCACCAGGTATCAACTATTGGGCAGCGAGCATCACCAACAACATTGTAGTACCACTCCCAAGCTTCAGGATTAATAGGCTCGCCTACTGTACCAAGCAATTTTAATGAGCTGCGATTAGTGGTTTTTACCGGTTCATCACCTTGTGCCATCAATGCTCGAATAGCCGTTGGTGCTGTATAGAAAGTATTAACTTTGTGTTTATCGATGATATCCCAGAAACGACTGACGCTTGGATAGGTAGGAATACCTTCAAACATCATGGTTGTTGCACCGTTGGCAAGTGGTCCGTACACGATATACGAGTGGCCTGTAACCCAGCCAACATCGGCCGTACACCAATAGATGTCGCCATCTTTATAGTCAAAAATATATTTGTGTGTCATAGCGGCTTGCAATATGTAGCCGCCACTGGTGTGTAAAACACCTTTTGGTTTGCCGGTAGAACCCGAGGTATACAAAATAAAAAGTGGGTCTTCAGCCTCCATTTCAGCAGCAGGGCAATCGTTAGATGCTGCCTCAACTAACTCGTGGTACCAAAGATCACGGCCGTCTTTCCATTCAACCGGCTCACCACCGCGTTTTACGACGACCATGCGCTTGACGCTGTCGGTTTTCTCGCAGGCTGAATCGGCGTTTGCTTTGAGCGGTACGGTACGACCACCACGTAAACCCTGGTCTGCAGTAATAACAATGGAGCATTCCGAGTCGTTTATTCGGTCTTTTAGTGCATCGGGAGAAAAACCACCAAACACAATTGAATGCACAGCCCCTATGCGGGTACAGGCTAGCATTGCAACGGCTGCCTCAGGAATCATGGGCATGTATATGCAAACACGGTCGCCTTTCTTCGCACCGATACCTTTAAGCGCATTTGCGAATCGACATACTTCGTCGTGCAGTTCTTTGTAGGTGATATGTCGATCTTCTTCCGGGTTGTCACCTTCCCAGATGATCGCTGTTTGATCAGCTCTTTTTTCAAGGTGTCGATCAAGACAGTTGTGCGAGATGTTGAGTTTGCCGCCTTTGAACCAGGCGATCTCAGCTTTGTGAAAGTCCCATTCCTGCACTACATCGAATGGCTTAAACCAATCGATAAATTCTTCGGCCTGTTGCCCCCAGAATTCATCGGGATTCTCCACCGAGTGTGCGTACATCTCGTCGTACTTGGCTTTATCGACCCACGCAGAGTCGGCGAAATCTTTGGAAACCGGATAGGTTTTACCTTCGGACATATGAAAAATTAAGCTCTTATTTCGAATGATGCAAGTTTACCTGCCCCATAATAAGTGTCAATTACCAAGGGACAGATTAATTATGTTGTTGAATTTTAAAATAAATTTTTATGGATAGGGGTGTTTATTCGCGTGGAAGCTGCATTTTTTGTCGACGCTCCCACAGCGCCTTGCGGCTTATACCTAGCCGACTGGCCAATTCGGTTTCAGATAAGGTTGCCTGGTGTCGTATAACGAAAAAACGAAAATACTCATCCAGACTGAAGTCATGCTGGTAGGTTTCATCAGCAATTGAGCTCAAACCAAGATCACTTGGATTTATCTGGGTATCTCGAGCCAGTAATACTGCTCGCTCAACCAGGCTTTTGAGCTCATCGGTATTGCCTGGCCAACGGTAAGCAAGTATGGCCGACTCTGATTCTTCTGAAAATGAGAGTGGGCGACTATGATGGTGTTTGCAATAATAATTGAGGTAGTGCCTGGCTAATAAAATGATGTCGGAGTGCATGTCGCGTAGCGCTGGTACGGCAAATTCTGTGTCTGTAAAAAGGCTTGCCAGGTCCTTATGAATAACATCTTGGTCGACTTGTTCGGCAAGTGGTGCTTCACTGATGACTATGGTGCGCACATTGATTGACCTGGCACCGGAGGTACCGGGCATGCTGCGCTTATCCAGCGCTTGAGCCAATGATAGTTGAACCTCTGCAGGAAGTGCGCTGGGGTGACGAATAATCAACGTGCCGTTGTGGGCAGAGTGCAACATACCACCTGGCATGAACTCTTCACCAGGCATTGGCGTATTCCCACCGAGCAGCGTAGCTTGCATGCGTGCCGTATCGAGTGAGGGAATATCAACAACAACGAATGGAGCATCGGCACGATCAGAGTTTGCATGTGCTACGCGCGCGAGTAGTTCTTTGCCCGTTCCAACTTCGCCGTGCAGAGCAATGAATCGGTCTGTATCAGATAGTGCACACAAATCATTGACCAATTGTTTGAGGCTCTGGCATTGATTGATATTCTCGGCCTGTACCAGGCGCTTTAAATCCTGACGAAGCGATTGATTTTGTGCACGCATTCTATTTCGCAGCAACGAACGTTCGATAATCAACAGGAGTTCGTCGTGGTCGAAAGGCTTGGCTATATAGTCGATTGCGCCATATCGCATGGCGCTTACAGCCGATCGAACGCTTGCATGGCTTGTCATGATAATCACAGGGATTGGGTCGGCGATTGGAATAATGTCGGTGCCTTCAGCACCGGGTAGTCGTAAATCAGCCAGGATAAGATCAAACGATTGCGGCTGAGCTTCCATCGCTTCTTCTACGGTAGCAGCAGTAGTAACGTCATAATGATTTCGCTCTAACAACTTCGTTAGTGCTTTGAGTATGATCTCCTCATCTTCTATCAGCAGCAATCTATTCATGATTGGTCATCAACTGCAGTTGGTAGTAAATTTGAGCTGGTTACAGGTAGGCTGACCAGCATACGAGTACCAGTGGTGTACTGGTCATCGACCCGAATCCGACCTTTGTGCCTTTCGATAATACTGTAAACGAGCGAAAGACCAAGCCCTGTACCACTGCCGACTGATTTGGTTGTATAAAACGGTTCGAAAATTCGGTCGCGTGCAGTTGCATCAATGCCAGGACCCGTATCCTCAATCGCTATACTGATGTTATTGTCCTGTTCAATTCCAACGATGCTCACGGTTGCTTTTGGCGGTGAAGCATCGCATGCGTTGTTGATTAAATTGACGAACACTTGCATCAGCTGGTTGGCATCGCCGTATACCGCCACTTTTTCGGGTATCGATACATTGAATTCAAATGATTTTATATCGGATGATAGTTGTACTAGTTGTAAAGCATCCTTTACACACTGATCTATAAATACAGGTTGAAATGATGTGCCTGCAATTTTGTCTTCGTAAGAGAAGGTGAGTAGTGAACGTACTATGCTATCGATTCGGTTCACTTGGTTCAGAATATCGCTGGCTTGTTCACCCACTTCTGCATCATCGACTCGGGCCATAGTTTCTGCTGCGTCATGAGCCATGTTTTGCGCGATGCTGGCAATTCCTGTTAAAGGGTTTCCGATTTCATGTGCCACACCAGCAGCCAGGCGACCAACTGACGCCAGACGCTCGCTGTGGGCCAACTCTGCTTCAAGCGTGTCGAATTCGGTGCGATCTTCCATCAGAATAACTTGTCCCGCAAACGCTGCGTCCGTGTTTGCCGGCGTGCCGATATCGGCTTTATGAAGATTTACCGAAACATGTTTATTGTCTTTGGTTACAGGAAAACTAAAGCGATGGTTTTCCGTTGATTCGGCAAACTCATCTAAAAGATGGTTCCACGGCTCGGGTAAGCTGGCAATTGTGCTGCCTTGGGCGACTCTTTGATCAACACCGGTTAAGGACTGCATAGCTGAATTCCAAAGAAAAATATTGCCATCGGCAGAGATCGAACATGCACCAATTGGTAATTGATGCAAAACATCTCGCAAGTAGCGCCTAAGATCATCAAGTTGTTTGGTCATACCGCGCATCTGTTCGCGGGATGCTTCGAGACTCATTTCCAGCAAACGAGTATCCTGGCCCAACGGGTTGGTATCTTCAGTTCTTCGATTGTGTCTTACAATCGAACGTGCAAGTGTTGGCCCGATCAAGCCAGTCATGTTGCGCTCGAGTCGTTCGTGTAATACACGCAGTTCAGGAGGGCGAGTTTCATCAAGGTCAAGACCGGTTTCCTCTAGCGCACGAGTCATTTCCTGGTTAGCCATCTTGGTGCCCAGTACCTGTTGCATGGAATACAAATAAGGGCGGGCTGAACGAGCAGTGTACGGTGCGCTTAATGCAAAGCTTGTTTGCTCAATGGCGGCCTGGGTCGCAGTGACTTCATCGAGAGAAGGTTTACTCAAAAGCGAGCCGATCACAAACAATAATCCATTGGTTGTCAGCGTACAGAACGTTGACAGGGTCCAGATATCTGTTTCGATTGGAATTATCTCTATCAGCATTGCATCGGGATTAAGCAGTGGCAAAATCAGCAATGAAAACCACACAACGGCCCCGCCAATAAGTCCGCACAGAAAGCCGGTTTGCGTGGCTCGGGTCCAGAACAATACGCCAATAACACCTGGTAGCAGTTGAGCTGCGGCAACAAAGGAAATCAATCCAAGGCTTGCCAGACCCTCGTTGAGTTCTATAACTATGTAAAAACCATATCCAGCTGCAATAATTAACGCAATAATGATGCGCTTGCTCCATAACAGGCGTCGGTAAAAGTCAGTTGGTTGATAGCCCGACAATGATGCTGGTAATACCAAGTGATTTAGGCACATGTATGATAGCGCGAGAGAAGTCACAATCATCATGGCACTGGCCGCCGACAGGCCTCCCAGAAACACCAATACCGCCAGCCATTGTTTGCCAATGCTTAGTGTCATACCCAGCACATAAAAATCAGGCGCAATATTGAGTTCCAGGTAACGTCCGGCGAACAAAATAGGCACCACCGGCAAATTCAATAACAGCAGATAAAGTGGAAATAACCAGTAAGCGGTTCGAAGATGCTTTGGGTTTTCGTTTTCTACAAACGTCATATGGTATTGGCGAGGCAGCAAAAATGCGGCGCAAAAAGCCAGAAATAAAAGTGTTGTCCAAAGCCCGGTGTTTGCTGGCTTGTACAAATCATCAACCATACTTTCATGAGTACCAATCCACTCACCCATTGCAGCAGGCGAATCAAACACTTGTGTAATGACAAAAATGCCTGCAACCAGAAGCGCCAATAGTTTGATAGCCGATTCGAACGCTATGGCAGCGACTAGCCCGTGATGTTTTTCTCGAGGCGATAAATGCCTGGCACCAAAGAGAATGGCGAATACGGTAATCATTATGCAAAACACCAAAGCAAGAACCACTGGCGGTACCTGTTTACTGAGCACTTGTATTGATTCGGTAACCGCTCTGATCTGGAGTGAAATGTACGGTAAGATACCGATCAGCATAAACACGGTAACCACCAGCCCGGTCCCTTTACCACCGTAGCGGAATGCAAGCAGGTCGGCGATGGATGTCAATTGGTATTCCCGGCACAGGGTTAATATGGGTTTGAGAATGTACGGCCCTAACAGGAAAGCCCCAGTAACGCCGAGATAGATGTTTAGAAATGCATAACCGCTGGTATCGGCAAGACCCACGCTGCCGTAATACGTCCATGACGTGGCATATACACCCAATGAGAGCGAGTACACAATTGGACTGGTGACCAGACGCCGCGGAAGTAGCCCGCTATCTGCTGAATAAGCAACTAGGAATAAAACAATAAGGTAAACAACGGCTGCTGCAAACAACCACCACAGTTCAACGCCCATCGCCAGTATCCCGGCTAAGGTTCATTGCTGCCACTACAATGAAAATGGCCCACACAACGAATATGGCGTACCAGGGAAGACCGATTAAAGACCACCAGTTTGTCAGCGGCGAGTTGAAAACAAAAACAGCCACGAAGAAAATGAGCAAGGTGTGATCATAGCGACGTTTTTCACTCATAGCTTGTGCTCAAACACCGACTAACACAGTTTAGGTTCCAAGCCGAAATGGCAGCTTGCCAGAACGACTCCACGCTGTGAACGTCCAGTTTAGTCTGGCCCAGGGCGCGCCACGCTTGTTGTAAAGTGGGTAGCACTTCCATGGTGTCTATTGGCTTTGCTTGAGTCTGTTTACTGAGTTTTTGATTGTCACGATTCAACGCAACCGGAATATGGGCATATTCTGGTGGGCTTAGTTCTAACAATGTCATTATGTGGATTTGTGTCGCGCTGGTTGGCAGTAGATCGGCACCTCTGACAACACGAGTGATACCGTCAGCATCATCAACAGCGCAAGCCAGGGCGTACGCAAATAGATCGTCGCGGCGCACCACTACAGTATCGCCTAACTGACTACCAACTTCCATATGTTGTGGACCTTGAATCAGGTCATTGAATATCACGTTGTTATCAATGATCACCCGGATAGCTCTTGTAGCATCAGAGTCAGAAAGCTTTGCAGCAACCAGATTGGCAGCCTGTTGCTGGCTATTTGGTGTGTTCAGGGAAGGTCTGCAAATGTTCGGGTAGATGTTTTTATTGCGTAGATCTCGTCGGCTGCAACTGCATGGATACAACAACTGTTTTTGGTTTAGTTGAAGCAGGTGATGCTTATAGACATCGCTGCGTTCTGATTGGAAAATAATTGGGCCGTCCCAATGAAAACCAAAGTTGTTCAGTGAATTTTGAAATTGCTCAGCCGCATTTGGAATTGCTCGTGGCGGGTCGATGTCATCGATACGCAGTCGCCACAGACCGCCGTGACTGCGAGCATCACAAAAACTGGCCATAGCGGCTAACAAGGAACCAAAGTGCAGCGCGCCGGTCGGTGAGGGAGCAAATCGGCCAACATACGTAGCCGATGTCATAAGAAGTTACGTCGTATTGGTCTGACAACGAGCAGAATACTACCGATTACGCTATTTGCTTTTCGCGAATCTCTTCGAGCGTTTTGCAATCTATACACAGCTCTGCTGTGGGTCGTGCTTCCAGCCGACCAACGCCGATCTCCACGCCACAGGTTTCGCAGTAGCCATACTCGTTTTCTTCAATTCGTTTTTGCGCTTCGTTGATTTTCTTAATTAATTTTCGCTCGCGATCGCGGGTTCGTAGCTCCAGGCTAAATTCTTCTTCTTGTGTCGCGCGATCATTAGGGTCGGGGAAGTTGGTGGCGTCGTCTTTCATGTGATCGACTGTACGATCCACTTCTTCCATCAGCTGTTGTTTCCAGTCAGCAAGCTTCTCGCTGAAATAAGCCAACTGTTCCTTGTCCATATAATGGCTGTTTTTTTCTCTCTCATACGGGACGACTGTCGTTAACACAGCTTCGCCAACCGCGATCGTTGGTGCTGATTTTGCCGCTTTCTTTTTGGATTTCTTTTCTGCCACAGGTTCTTCTATGTCGTCTTTGGCTTTTTTCTTGTCTGCTGCACTCGCTTTGGCGGCAACTTTTTTGGCCGCTGCCTTTTTGTTTGACGCCTTTTTGGCGTCAGCTTTTTGCTCTGGTGCTGCTTTGGCTGCAGCTTTTTTTGCCGGTGTTTTCTTGGCGGCAGGCTTCACTGCTACCGCTTTGTCAGCTTTAGCTGGCGCCTTTTTGGTTACTGGCTTTTTAGCGGCTGTTTTCTTGGCCGCAGCTTTTTTTGCTGTCGGCTTTTTTTCCGGTGATTTTTTGGCCACTGTTTTCTTAGCCGTGGATTTCTTGGCTGTCGCTTTTTTGGCCGTCGCCTTTTTGGCTGTGGTTTTTTTAGCCGCAACCTTTTTGGTCGCTTTCTTTTTAGCGGCGGCTACCGTAGTTGTTTTCTTCACTGATGATTGACTTGCCACTGAGCTATTCAATACCTTTTGTTTTGATGTTGCTGATGGGCTGGCGGTTTTCTTTCTGCTACCACTTTTCGCACCATTTTTTGCACCACTTTTTGCATCACTATTGGTGGTAGCAACCGCAGGGGAGGCACGCTTTGCCTCTGCTTTCGTTTTGGCTTTCTCTTTCGATGTTACCTTGGCCATTTTTTGGGCCTCTCGTAGGTCGCTCTGTACTGCAGCGCGGTTTTTTATCAAAAATCTCGATGTAATGCAATAGCAATCGAACTTATTTTACCAATTCTGTGTTGTTAAAAACGGCTGAGAGGAACTAAAAATGAGCCTGTCAGCTATTTTTGATCGTTTTTCAGGAATCACCATCAGCGGTCTCTATTGACTCAATTTTGCTGTGGATAATTCCGCGAGCTACTTGCGTATTGATCTTGTCTCCTGGTTCAACGGTTGAAGCATCCGTAATGACTTTGTCTTTATGCTTAACAACTGCAAAACCGCGTTCTAGAGTAGCTAATGGGCTGACTGTGTCAAGCGCTCTGGCGGCAATTTTCCACCGATTGGTGGAAGAAATGAGCTTATTCTGGATGCTGCCGTCGAGCCTCATCTTGATAGAAATCAGGTTTGTACGCAGGTTAATCAACCGTTGTGACGGAGAATGTGCATGCATTCGAGAGGACAACTGCGCCAATTGCAAACGATGTTGACGTGTTTCTGAGCGCATGGCTGATCGCAAGCGTTCATCCAGTTCATCGATTCGTTGGCCGCGGTCTTCAAGCAAGCGTCTCGGATGACGTGATTGTAAACGTGTGTTAAGCGACTGCAATGCACTTTTATGTCTTTCAACTTTAGAATTAGTTATATTGACTAGTGCGTAGAAGGCGCCTGCTACTCGCTGAATCATGATGTCATCGTCCGGAGTGGCCAATTCCGCTGCGGCCGATGGGGTGGGCGCGCGCAGGTCGGCAACCAAATCTGCAATGGTCACATCGATCTCATGACCAACACCAGACACCAGGGGCAACTCGCATTCATAAACGGCTCTTGCAACATTCTCTTCATTAAAAGCCCACAAATCCTCCATCGAGCCACCACCGCGAACCAATAGCAGCACATCCACTTCATTGCGTCGATCGGCAGTATTGATAGCGGCAGCAATTTTGGGCGCAGCTTGTGCGCCTTGAACCAGCGTAGGGTAGAGGATAATTTCAGCTTGCGGACATCGACGAGCCAGCACCTGCAATACATCTCTGATAGCAGCACCCGTGGATGATGTAATGACACCAATGCGTTGAGGCATTGGCGGTAACGGCTTTTTGTCTTCCTGACTAAACCAACCGAGCGCCTGCAATTTTTTCTTTGTTGCTTCGAACTGAGCCTGCAACTTGCCTGTGCCGGCAGGTTCCATGTGCTCGACAATCAGCTGAAAGTCACCACGGGCTGAATAGAGTCCCAATTTGCCGCGTACCAATACTTCATCGCCACTCTGCGGTTCAAAATTGATGTATCGATTCCTACCGCGAAACATGGCACAACGTATTTGACTCTGAGAATCTTTCAAAGAAAAATAGAAATGTCCACTTGCCGGGCGGCTGAAATTGGAAAGCTCGCCTTGCAGCCACACCATACCGAAGCCGGATTCAAGAGCTGACTGGACTTCCTGATTAAGGCGCGAGACAGTGTAAACGCGTCTTTTTGGTGCCTCTAACGACATCAGTTACCGCACAACTTCAGATTGAGATTTATTGAAGATACCTGATCACGAATAAAATTCCCAAAAACAACGTAATTTGTCTGTGAATATATTTTCAATAAGGAACCGTATAAGGTTCGATCACTGTATAATTGAATCGCATCCTGTCCAACCTTAGGAGTCAGCCGAATATGTCGGTTTATCAGGAAGCACTCACCTTCGACGATGTACTACTCACCCCACGCCACTCCTCCGTATTGCCCCGTGACGTCAATTTAAAAACCCGGCTCACTCGAAACATTACGCTCAATATTCCACTTTTATCTGCTGCAATGGATACGGTCACCGAATCGCGTCTTGCCATTGCGTTGGGTCAGGAAGGTGGCATTGGCATCATTCACAAAAACCTATCTGTAGAGCGGCAGGCCCAAGAGGTTAGTCGCGTTAAGAAACATGAAAGTGGTGTGGTAACAGAACCGATTACTATTTCGCCAGACACAACCATCAGTCAGGTGTTGGCACTAACCAAAGAGCACGGCATTTCCGGATTGCCAGTGGTGGATGGTCAAAAACTGGTCGGTATCGTTACACAACGCGATCTTCGATTTGAACAGCGATACGATCAACCCGTTTCGAGCATCATGACCCCGCAAGAGCGACTGGTTACCGTCCCGGAAAATGCCACGCGCGCCGACGCCATCGAGAAGTTGCACAAACATCGCATCGAGAAAGTGTTGATGGTCAACGAACAGTTCGAACTCAGTGGCATGATTACCGTTAAAGACATTCAGAAAGCCAAAGATTTTCCTAACGCCTGTAAGGATGATAAGCAACGTCTGCTGGCAGGGGCGGCTGTTGGCACTGGTGGAGACACCGAGGAGCGTGTTGCGGCATTGGTTGCCGCTGGTGTAGATGTGCTAATCGTGGACACAGCGCACGGTCACTCGCAAGGCGTACTTGATCGGGTTGAGTGGATATCAACCAATTATCCTGACGTTGATGTTATTGGGGGCAACATTGCCACAGGGGCAGCTGCGACTGATTTGGTTGCGCGCGGTGCATCTGGTGTGAAAGTTGGCATTGGTCCTGGTTCAATCTGTACTACACGCGTGGTCGCCGGTGTTGGCGTGCCACAAATAACGGCGATCAACAACGTCGCAAGCGCCCTGGAAGGCTCGGGGGTGCCACTGATTGCCGATGGAGGCATTCGATTTTCTGGTGACATGGCAAAAGCGATTGCGGCAGGTGCCAGTTCGGTCATGGTGGGCAGCATGCTGGCTGGAACCGAGGAAGCACCAGGAAAAGTTGAGTTGTTTCAGGGTCGATCTTATAAATCTTATCGTGGCATGGGATCAATCGACGCAATGCGAGCAGGTTCCAGTGATCGTTATTTTCAGGACGACGAGCTTTCTGAAGAAAAGTTGGTACCGGAAGGTATCGAAGGCCGTGTGCCCTATAAAGGGCCGGTGGCAGCAATTGTTCATCAGATGTTAGGCGGTTTGCGTTCCAGCATGGGGTACTGCGGTACAGCCGATATTGAAGCGATGCGAAGTGAAGCTGAATTTGTGCGCATTACCGGGGCTGGAATGCGTGAGAGCCATGTGCATGATGTTCAAATGGTGAAAGAAGCACCGAATTACCGAATTAGCTAACCACTCGCGCGACACCTGAAACTAATGCAAGACATACATTCTCAACGAATTCTCATTGTAGATTTTGGTGGACAAACCACTCAGTTAATTGCTCGTCGCGTACGCGAATGTGGCGTTTATTGCGAAATACACCCATGGGACATGCATGCTGAAACCGTAGAGGCGTTCAATGCTTCGGGCATTATTCTTTCCGGTGGGCCCGAGTCAACGATTGCACAAGGTTCACCAACTATTCCCGAACAAATTCTGAACTTAACGGTTCCGGTGCTGGGTATATGTTATGGCATGCAAGCACTGGTAAACCAACTGGGTGGACAGGTACAAGCACAACAATCACACAGTGAGTTTGGTTATGCATCAGTTGCGCTGCAAGGTGCGTGCGCATTATTGGATAATCTAAGTGATCGTGATGAGTCTGGAGTCAGAGAGTTGGATGTCTGGATGAGTCACGGTGATCGGGTTGAGTCTCTACCTGACGGGTTCGAAGCTGTGGGGACGAGTGACAATGCGCCTATTGCCGCAATGGTTAATAACGATAAGAACTGTTTCGGTATCCAATTTCATCCAGAAGTGACCCATACCGTTAAAGGTGCGCAAATTCTTGAACGCTTCGTATTAGACATATGTGGTTGTGACGGGCTTTGGACATCCGGCAATATTATTGACAATGCAGTAAACAGCATTCGCAAACAAGTTGGTAATGACGAGGTATTGCTCGCATTGTCTGGCGGTGTGGATTCATCTGTGGTTGCAGCCTTATTGCACAAGGCTATTGGTAAACAGCTTACCTGTGTGTTCGTTGATAACGGTTTGTTGCGATTGAATGAAGGCGATACCGTCATGCAAACATTCGCTCAGAATATGGGTGTAAAGGTCATACGTGTTGATGCCGAAGAGCAATTTTTAAACGGACTCAAAGGCGTGTCTGACCCAGAGGCCAAACGAAAGATTATCGGTTCCCTGTTTATTGATGTGTTTGAGCAAGAGGCCGATAAACTCGAAAATGTAATGTGGTTGGCACAAGGAACTATATACCCTGATGTGATCGAATCGGCTGCGTCAAGCACTGGCTCAGCGCATTTAATCAAGTCGCACCATAATGTTGGTGGGTTGCCAAGTAACATGCGATTAAAATTGGTGGAGCCCTTGCGCGAGCTATTTAAAGATGAAGTTCGCCGAATCGGAGTCGATCTCGGGTTACCTTCATCAATGGTTTATCGTCACCCATTCCCTGGACCGGGACTCGGCGTGCGCATATTGGGTGAGGTGACAAAGCCCTACGCTGATATTTTACGTTTGGCCGACGACATATTTATCAGTTCGCTAGTCAAGCACGACTTGTACGACAAAGTCTCACAAGCGTTTACGGTTTTTCTGCCAGTTAAATCTGTCGGCGTTACCGGAGACGGACGCCGTTACAACTACGTGGTTTCATTACGTGCTGTGGAAACCATCGACTTCATGACCGCGCGCGCAGCCCACCTGCCGTACGACTTTCTTGATGAAGTATCCCGCACTATTTGCAATAGTATTCCATCTATATCTCGCGTCACATACGACATCTCGAGCAAACCGCCAGCCACAATCGAGTGGGAGTGACAATAATCGGTGCTCCATTGCGTTGAGTGTTTTATATCCTCTGCTAATCTTTTGTGAAGAATTGGTTATGGGCAGATTTGTCCAGGGTATAGACTGCGTATGAAATTACTGAGTTTGAAAAATTGCGGCCTGTTTTCGCTGATTGCAGTGGCGTTTTGGCTAACTTTTGCCAACGCCTCTGAAATTGGTGATGATCATGTGGTAACCGCCAATGATTCCGATGGTGATCGCATTGTCGATACCATAGATGTGGACGATGACAACGATGGCATTCTGGACATTGAAGAGATATCCGGCATTGGTGAAGATGTAGATTCTGATCGTGATGGCATACCCAATCGTCTGGATCTGGATTCAGACAATGATGGCATTCTTGATTGGAAAGAATCGGGTGCGGTGATGCAGATTGATTTTTCTGCCATACGCGTCGTTTCCGGCCGAATTCTTGGCAAAGTGGGCGCGAATGGCTTCGTTGATGATCTGGAGACTTCTACAGACAGCGGACAGATGGGCTATACGCTGGTGAACAGCGACTGGCCTGCCGATGAGTTTCCGGATGTGTTAGATCTGGACTCTGACAACGACGGGTTGACCGATCTGCAAGAAGCCGGTGTTGATGCAAGCTACGACGCTGACAACGATGCGCGTATCGACGTCAACAGTGAGCTTAATAGTGTTGGCAGTGATGGCATACCCGATCAATTGCAAATCACTAATGACAAAACCTGTTGCGATGCGAACGGCGATGGGGTTGAAGATATTATTCCACGTAACTCTGATGGGGCGGACTTGCCAGATTTTCAGGATTTGGACAGTGATAATGATCGAGCTTCAGATTTGGTTGAAGCCGGCGGTAGCGATTTTGATGGTGATGGCCGGGTCGACAACTTTTTCGACTCGCCTGTGCTCGACGGTATGGACGATGCCATTTTGCTCATACCATTTGAGTCGCCAGACAACAATGGCAATGCTGTGCCGGACTTTATCGATGAATTTGCGCAATCTGGCCCTGTGACAGCACCGCAGCCACCAACTACCATGGAGCCGACCCAGGCAACCGATCTCGAGCTACCCGCTGATGACGACCCGATTGCTGATTTGGTAAGTGAACCAATTAGTGAGCCAGTTAGTGAGCCAGTTAGTGAGCCAGTTAGTGAGCCAGTTAGTGAGCCAGTTAGTGAGCCAATAGCGGACACACCTGCGCAGGACGATACCGATATGATGGTCACTCGCGACCCGGCAGCCCGGCCTGGTGGCGCTATATTGCCTGGTGCCGGGTCACAGCCAGCGGAGGACGATCCGAGCGGCGGATTGGTCAATACCGGGCTAAATGGGGCAGGATGTTCGGTGCAATCGAATGGAATTGATTTAATTGTGCTGCTGTTGTCAGTATTTTCTGTAGCACTATTGGGTTGGCGGTATACAATACGACGGGTGCGGTGATGGCAGACGATTTTCAATTGACGACAAAAAGTGCACAATATGGCCGGTTACACTGTGTATGAAGAACGAGTAAATTGTAGAAATCGACGAGGAATGCGAACAGGTTCCCGAATTGCGTGTCTCTTTCTGATCGGCTTGCTGATCGGTGGGATGTTGAGTGCGTGTGGAGCAACTCCCCATCGTCCGGAAGTAAAAGACAGCGATAATGACAGCGTTGCTGACGGTATCGATGTCTGCCCTCAAACATCACCGGGTAACCCGGTAGATGAAGCAGGTTGCACTCTGTTTCGCGGGCATCTCGATGCGGTTGATTTTGGACCCGGCGAGCATAGCCTCAGTCTGAGTAGCAGGGCGTCATTGGCGGGTCTGATTGAATTGCTAAACGCCCATCCAGAGGTTGTGCTGCAACTGGGCGGCCATACCGACAATCTTGGCACTGCCAAAGAAAATCTGGATTTGTCCAAACGGCGCGTGATGTCGGTGGTCAAATACCTCGTTTCAAATGGTATTGAGGGAGACAGACTCATACCGTTCGGATTTGGTGAGTCCAGGCCAATCGTGAGTAACACGACTGCCGCTGGAAGGGCGCAAAACCGCCGCATTGAAATGAGTGTGATCACTCAGTAATCGAACCGGGGTCGAATCGCAGTAATCATGCTTGCTGTTCACGTACGACAACAGGCAAAATGACAACACAGGGATACAGCTTGATTTTTATGCAAACTACTATGAAAAATGTGCGGAATGCGCTCATTGTCAGTGGCGCAATGCTGGTGATGGGTTGTCAATCGACTCCGCAGCGAACTGACGCGCCTGTGCTTGCTGCACCCGCTGTGAGCGCCGAAAGCCAGCCAAGCAATGGCGTACGCTACGAAACCAAAGATGCGCGAATCGCGAAGATTTGGTTGGAGGCAGAGCAAGCTCGTCGCTCTGGAAACACCGATCTGGCCCTGCAGCGTATATTTGAAGGCATAGATATCCAGCCACAGAACAGCTTGTTATGGAGCCGTGCCGCCGAAATACAGCTGAACAACGAACAAGCCGCCCTGGCAGAAAACTTTGCAGTCAAATCAAATACCTTTGCCGGCAATAATGACTCCCTGTTGCACCGTAACTGGCTTATCATCGAACATGCGCGCAGCATGCGCGGCGACTTGCTCGGTGTAAGAAGTGCTCACAAGAAAGTACAGGAATATCAGTATCGTTAGAACGAGCTCGCGCAATGCGCGACCAATAACTCTATCGGCGCACGGAGGCTCCGATGCTTGAACCCATGGATTCCATATCAGACATTCTTGGCTACGATGGTCCTGTAGCCCAATTGTTACCAAACTTTGCCCCCCGTATAGAACAGCAACATCTGGCTGAGGCTATATTCAAAGCATTAGAGAGCCATTCTGTGTTGGTCGGGGAGGCGGGCACGGGTACCGGAAAAACCTTCGCGTATCTTGTGCCCGCAATGTTTTCCGGTCAGCGTATTATCATCTCTACCGGAACACGGCATCTGCAAGACCAGTTGTTTTATACCGATTTGCCGATGGTTAAAAAAGCCCTTAATAGCGGCGCCACCGTCAGTCTGTTAAAAGGCCGATCGAACTATTTGTGCAAACACCGTTTAGCTCGCGCACTTCGACATCCCGCTTTAAACACAGCTGACAACGCGGCTCATTTACGTATTGTTAACGACTGGGCACGCACCACAGAAACGGGCGATGTTGCGGAGGTGATGCACGTACCGGAAGATTCCATGGTTTGGGGTTTTATAACGTCCAACGACGACTTTTGCTCTGAGCATGAGTTTGATGATCTTGAAGATTGTTTTATTCATCGCGCACGTAAAAAAGCACAAGAGTCCGATATTGTTGTCGTTAATCACCATTTGTTATGTGCTGATCTGGCTTTAAAGGAAGAGGGTTTCGGCGAGTTATTGCCAAGTGCCAACGCATTTATAATCGATGAAGCGCACCAGCTACCCGATATAGCTGCACAGTTCTTCGGCCGCAAGCTCAGTAGTCGCCAATTGCTGGACTTATCTCGCGATACGGTAGGAGAACAACTACATGAAGCACCAGACATGGCCGAATTGCGCGATATGGCCAGTCAATTGGAAACTGGTGTGAGGCATTTTCGTTTAGCCTTCGATATTGAACCAACACGTGATGCGTGGGCATCTATTGCGTCGCGCCCGGCAATCGATCGTGAATTGGAACGCATGACCTTGCTGCTTGGTTCGTTGCGAGATACGCTAGAGTCGGTTGCAAGCCGTGGTAAAGGTCTGGAAAGCTGTTATCGTCGCGCAGCGCAGCATGCCGAATCACTCGCACGCTTTACGGAAAATGAAGCTAACAAAGAATATGTACATTGGTTTGAAACGTATCGTTCCGGATTCAGCCTGAATATGACGCCAATGACCGTTGCCAGGCCGTTTCAACGAGCCATGGAGGCAATGCCTGCCAGCTGGGTTTTTACATCTGCAACGCTTGCAGTGGGTGGGGATTTCAGCCATTTTAAAACCAATCTTGGTATTGAATCGGCAGATGAATTACTGGTAGATAGCCCGTTCGACTATCGGCATAATGCCATGCTGTATTTACCTGAAGGTTTGCCTGAGCCGCAGCATCCGAGTTTCACAAACTCGGCAATGCAAGCTGTATTACCCATCATTGAAGCCAGTCAAGGTCGCACCTTTTTATTGTTTACCAGTTATCGCGCCCTGAATGAGGCAGGCCGGTTTCTTGAGGATAAATTTGATTATCCAATATTAATGCAGGGCCAGATGCCTAAACGCGAATTACTTGAAGAGTTTCAATCGTTAGGTAACGCTGTGCTGCTCGGCACAAGCAGTTTTTGGGAAGGGGTGGACGTTCGCGGCGAGGCATTGTCCGTTGTGGTTATAGATAAACTGCCGTTTGGTTCTCCCGGCGACCCCGTGATGGGGGCGCGAATCGATCACATGAAACAAGCCGGTGGTAATCCGTTTTTTGAATATCAGTTGCCGCAAGCTGCGATTGCCCTAAAGCAAGGCGTGGGGCGACTTATCAGAGATGTCACCGATAGAGGAGTGCTTGTATTGTGTGACCCTCGCATTCGTACCAAACACTATGGCGAAGTGTTTATTAATAGCTTGCCACCCATGCCGATATCGCGTGATTTATACGAAATTGAACATTTTTTTAAACGCGAGCGTGAGCTTTGTGGTGACGAAGCGTTGGAGAATGAGGCGGCTCTCAAGTGAAATTGCTTGCATTAGAGACTTCCACTGATACGTGCTCGGTTGCACTTGCTGTTCATGGTGAAATCATGGTGGACCATCGAGTCGCACCGCAGAAGCATGCGCAGTTACTGTTGCCAATGATCGACAAAATATTGATCGACGCCGGTATCGAGGTAAGCGATTTAGATGGTGTTGCATTCGGTTCGGGTCCGGGAAGTTTTACGGGGGTTAGAATTGCTGCAGCGGCAACGCAGGGTATTGCGTTTGGTGTTGATATTGGTGTTATTCCTGTTTCCAGTTTACAGGCGCTTGCGCAAGGGGTTTATCGAACCCATGCTGCATCTCATGTACTTGCATCGTTTGATGCGCGAATGGATGAAGTGTATTGGGGAGTCTATGCTATTGGCGCTGACAACGTTGTTCGGCCACTGCAGGATGATCGGGTTTGTTCGCCCAGGCAGGTATCAGTGTCAGGCAATGCGGATGCCCCTGAATGGGTTCTGGTGGGGTCTGGTGCAGATCAGTACAATGACGTGCTGTGTAGTGCAATTGGTGCCGACGTACCAACTCGATTTATTAGTGAGTGCTGGCCCAGCGCGCAAGATGTATTAAGTGTGGCTTTACCGGTGGCAAAAGCAGGTGGCTTCGAAGCTGCCGCGAATGCATTGCCGGTTTATCTTCGCGATAGAGTGGCATTGACAGAGGCGCAGCGAGCAGCTGGCGAGCAGTTAAGGAAATAATTGACCGTGAATGTGATTGAACTAAAAATTAGAGAAAAAATCATTGCACTGTGTAAGCAGATGAATGCCACTGGCTTGAATCAGGGCACATCTGGCAATATTAGTGCGGTGTATGAAAACCAAATGCTCATTACTCCCAGTGGCATTCCCTATGATGATATGCAGCCTGAGCAAATTGCCAGTATATCGCTGGAGCAGCAGGGAGATGATTACCAAGGTCCGTGCAAACCATCGAGTGAGTGGCAGTTCCATCGCGCCATTTTAAAAAGTAACTCTGCTTTTGGAGCGGTAGTTCATACCCATTCAAACTATGCAACGGTATTGTCTATTGCGCGTCAAAGCATTCCAGCGTGTCACTACATGATTGCGGCATTCGGTGGGAACAGCGTACGCTGTGCAGACTATGCGACCTTTGGTACCAATGAGCTTTCGGAGAACATACTCGAGGCGATGCAAGATCGTTCTGCATGCTTAATGGCTAATCACGGTATGGTAGTGGCGGGAGATAATCTTGATAAGGCAATGTGGGCAGCTGTTGAACTCGAAGCGTTATCTAGGCAGTACTACGAGGCGCGTTTGCTTGGTGGCATGGTGGTCTTGCCAAAATCTGAAATGGATGTGGTCTTAGAGAAATTTAAATCCTATGGTTTGCAAAGTGAGGATGAGGCGGCGGAATAATGGCTGCGCGGGTAAATAGTCCTTGAACAAAGCAAATTAATAGTCGCCGTGATACAAACCATTCATCAATGGCAAAATACCTTCGTTGAAGACGATGTATTCCTATCTGCCAAAACCGTTGATGACCACACCGACAAACTTACCCCTCACGAACTTAAAGCCATCGAATCCTCTGTTGCCGCTCGGCAGCAAACCTATTCAACAGGGCGATTTTGTGCAAAAACCGCTTTGCACAGTATGGGGCTCGGTCATTGCGACTATGTTCAAGGCTTGTTGCGAAAAGAGGATGGTGCGGTAACATGGCCCGAGGCTGTTGTGGGCAGTATCTCTCACACGAACGACTGGGCTATTGCTGTGGTTACAAAACTTGGCGGAAATTATCTATCATTGGGTGTAGACATAGAAAAAATTGATAGAGTCGACAAAGACGTATTACGACATATTGCAACCGATGAAGAACGCGCCAATCTCGAGTCAGGTTTCGAATTGCGATGGGGAAGGGCGGCTTTGTTCAGTATAAAAGAGAGTGTGTATAAGTGTTTAAGACCGCTATATGGAGAATTTTTTGGTTTTAAGGATGTGCAAATTAAAAATTTAACTGCACCATTCACAAAACGCGTTCAATCTGGGATACAACCTGAATTTTATGCACCGACAGTCGAGCTACTCTTGCCTTCTCTTGCCAATTGCATCGATGAGCAACGAATACGCATTCGCCTCGCGATTTTACCTTCACATGTATTGAGCCTGGTCTCATATCACAGAGCAGATTAGCTCGTAAAGCAGACTACCTTTTTGTCGCGGCCCACAACAAAGCTCGACTGGTTCACAGTGTTGCGTGCGTGACTGTTGCGACTGCCAGGCGTAAACGAAACGTTATCCAGTTGGCATTTTTCTGAATTGCAGTCACTAACTGCTACTTGATCGACAAAACTTTTGCGTGCCAGCGCTGCTATTTAACGGTTTTGCAGCCGATACCATAAAAGCACTCTATGGAATAAAATTTATGTTCGCCAATATCGCGAATTGCCAGGTCGCCAACCTACGCCCGATGCTTGTGTTTCTAGTTTGTGTACCTCTGTTGACCGCATGTATTGAAGACAGTGGTCGTGTATCTGATGCGGATGTTCCAACTGCTACAGATGGGTCAACAGCGACTACAGTACCGGGTGCGGTTGATGGCACTACAGCAGGTACCGATGACGGGATTACCGCAGGTACTTTGGATGGCAGTACAGCAGGTACCGATGATGGGGATACGGCCGGTTCGGTGGATGGGTCTACGGCCGGTTCGGT
>CALIMV010000421.1 GCA_938045275.1 uncultured Granulosicoccaceae bacterium | reverse complement strand
TAACCCACCAGCAAATATCACTACTTTCATATTGTCATCCTCTTAAAGCATCTCAGCGCAGCCACGATTTTTTTCTGTAATACGTAGAAAATTGCGTGTGTATCTGTCGATGTCTTTAATACACAATTCGTGCACATTCGCTCCACTGGCCCATGCTTTGTGCCAATTGACCGTAACCGCCAGCGCTTCAGAAGGATTCCAAACAGGCGTCCACTCAAGTTTGCTAATCGCCTTTGAGCAATCCAACTTTAAATAGGTAGCTTCATGTAGATGCGCACCATCTCCGACTTCCCAGTTGCCACCGCCCCATTGTGCGATTACCTCCTCGGTCATCCATTGCACGGATTTGGCACCGGAATCAGGAGGACCGAAATTCCAAGCCTGTGCAAATGCATCACCTTTTTCGAACAACATGGCAGCTAGCATCATGTAACCGGAAAGCGGCTCCAACACGTGCTGCCATGGTCGAATGGCATTGGGGTGCCGAATCACAACAGGCGTACCGGACTGAAGGCTGCGCAAAATATCTGGTATCAACCGATCAGCTGCCCAGTCGCCTCCACCAATGACGTTTCCAGCCCGCGCGCTGGCTATAGAACTCATTGGCTCTTTACCGCGTGATTGAAAGAAAGATTGACGGTAAGCATTGGCGACCAACTCTGCGCACGCCTTACTGGCGCTGTAGGTGTCGTACCCACCCAGAGGTTCACATTCCTTGTAACCCCACTGCCACTCCTTATTCTCGTAGCATTTATCTGATGTCACGACCACGACCGCCCCAACACTATTTATGCACCGAACAGCTTCGAGTACGTTGACCGTACCCATGACATTAGTGGAAAACGTATTAACCGGCTCACTGTAAGATAGTCTCACCAAAGACTGGGCGGCCAAATGAAACACAATATCGGGTTTGAATGCTTGCATTGATGCGAGCAACTTTTGTGCGTCTCGGATATCGCCTATTTCGGATTCAATTAAATCCTCTATTGCCGCACCGGAAAATAAAGATGGCCTGGTAGGCGCATCAAGAGAAAAACCTTTAACAATTGCTCCAAGACTGGTAAGCCAAATCGCCATCCAGCCACCTTTAAAACCACTGTGACCGGTGATAAAAACACGTTTTCCTTTCCAGAATTGTGTATTCATGGAAGCACTAATTTCATGCACTCAATTTAATTGGGCTTGAATCAACAAAATGCTTGTCTTGTGCCATGCGCAGCTCAATGGCCGTTCGTTCTTCAGGCAATTGGACGTCCGCATAGGTAATGGCCTGATCTTTCTTAACTGCACGCTTCATCACAGCACCCTCAGCAATACCCATTGGCAATAACTTCTCTTGTACAGCTGTTGTCGCATTATCGCAAACACCGTAGGTTTTATATCCACCCAGGTCATCGATAACATCGCCTTCTACCAGATCGGTTTTTGCGATCGCTACAACATCTACAACAATTTCATTTCTTGGGACAATAATCTCATCGCGAAACAACGCGACCCTTGCTATGGACAGTGGTACTTCAAGCACGGTCAGGTGATACGGAATGTAGAAACTGTACAGTGGACCCTTGCCCAGTTTTCCATAGTTCAGGTAGTGTTTCTGAATATTATCATTTCGATTTTCTGCAAACACAAACACACCTGGACCCGGTTTTGGTCCTACAACATAGTCGACGATGCCACCCATCTCATGCAACATGTCCATATCGTACCAGTCCACCATATCATCCACATGGCCATCGTGGTTATGCCCGATCATGCCGCGCTTTGCTACCTTCATTCCGGTGGCGTTTGCAACGATTGCCTGCTCAAATGAAATTTTTGTTCCATCCGCAAAGCTTGTAACCATCGTCGCTGTTTGACCCCACTCCTTTGCAAAGCTTGCTTGCGTTTCAGGGGTGCGATAGCGGTCCTGTAGCCCTTTTATGTTGCCGCACACCATTGGTTTTAATCCGATGCTCTCAACAAATCGACAAAGATTAATTTGTACTGCCGGCTGATCGCCATCGCACCCGGTAACAATGACACCGGCTTTGTCCGCCAGAACTTTTAACCATGGTCCAACCGTGGCATCAAGCTCTGCATTCATGTTGACTACGTCTTTGCCATGTTCAATCGCGGCACAAATAAACTTTGCCCCAAATTCGACATGACCGGTAGATTCGACAACAACATCAATTAATTCGGATTCCAATACGTATCGATAGTCGTCGGAGACACCGTAACCATTAGTGCGAACCAGCTCATCAATTTTTTCTGCTGAATTGACCGATTCAACGTCGCTAATACCCGCCGCAGCGTATGCGTCCACAGCCTTCGACGTCGTTCTATTGACAACGACGACAAGATGAATTCCGGGACAATAGCGAATAATTTGATTGACAATGCCCGCCCCCATAAATCCAGAACCAATGAGAGCGGCCCTTATCGGACGGCCTTCTGCTGCGCGTTTTGCTAGCGCGGTATCGAGTAAAATCATAGTGCTTATTTGACCTTATACAAGCCCTATGGCTTGTGAGCTAATTAGTACGCATTCTTATTGCTGAATCCGTGCAGAATTGTTAGCCAGACAATCTTGATATCCAGCCATGCCGACCAATTCTTAATGTACTCAAGGTCGTAACGCACTCGATTTTCCATTTTTTCCAGCGTATCGGTTTCACCACGCCATCCATTAACCTGAGCCCATCCAGTAATACCCGGCTTGATTTTATGCCGCATCATGTAGCCATGAATTTTTTTTCGGTATTCCTCATTATGTGAAACTGCGTGAGGTCTTGGACCAACTACTGACATACGGCCCTGCAATACATTAAAAAACTGGGGCAGTTCATCGAGCGACGTGCGACGTAAAAACCGCCCAATACGCGTCACCCGTTCATCGTTGGCTGTAGCCTGCGGTACTTCGGTTCCATCTTGCGATACAGACATGGTCCTGAACTTCCATACTTCAATTTCCTGGCCATCAATACCGTATCGACGTTGCTTAAACAGGATTCTGCCTGGTGAATCCAACCAAATAAGGCAACCAATAATGATCATAACCGGCATAAACAAAATGATTGCTAAAAGAGCTGCGACATAGTCGAATGCAATTTTAAACCACTCACCAAACGGAGCCAGTTGGACTTCTGAAACATTGACTACTGATAGGTCGGCAATATGGAACTGTGTACCATTGAGCAGATGGTTTGCAAACACATTAGGCACTATGCATACATCGGCCGATGAATCCTTTAAAGACTCCACCAATTCAGTTATTGCATCTTCTTCCTTTAATGGTAACGCCACCCATACCTGATCAATTGGACGACCATCGCTGCGCCTCTGCTCCACATGAGACGGGATATCCCGCAATGTGCCACTGAGCTCAACATCCTCCAATCCATCTCGGGCCTGATCATCAAATATGCCATCAACTTTAATGCCAACCCAATGCTGCTCTTGTAGTCGTCTTAGTGTAAATGCACAAAGTGCACCAGCGCCCGCGATCACGATCGACTGACTGTAACGATCTTGTCTACGTAACCAAATCAAATAAAATCGATGTAGTATGCGATAACCACACAACCCGCAGTACGCTAACAGCATGTAAACACCAAACCAAAATCGCGACACATATATGGCAATTTTTGAAAGAAACGCAAATAATCCTGTTGCTAGCACCATCAACATAAAAGATACCGTTAACCGACTAAGCTCTTCACCCAATCGCAGTCCGTCCCTGGTGGTGTACAAGCCTCCGAGTACAAAAAAAATGTAAGTAGCACCAATACTGAATAGCAGTACAATCATTCGCACTGGAATGACATTCAAATCACCAAAATAAAGATAATGCACAATCAGCGAACTAAGCAATACGATACCAATATCAGTTGCTCGGTTAAGCCCGGTGCGAATGTGTTTTAAAGCATCCATACTTAAACTAAGATTCGCGTTGTTTCCAAGAAGCGTAGATCTCTTCGAAGGTGGTTGTCAGGTCTTTGGTGATAGACCACTCGGGATAATGGGCATGCATTTTACTTAAATCTGAAATGTAACAAATGTGATCACCACTGCGATTTTGATCACTGTATTCGTATTGCATATCGTTTCCAGAGATAGTTGAAATTAGGTCGAAAGCTTCGAGTATTGAAATGGAATTATCACGCCCGCCACCCAAATTATAAACTTCCGCGCATCGCGGTTTTTCAATATAGTGATGAATAAAACTAGCAACGTCCAAGGAGTGTATGTTGTCCCTAACCTGCTTACCCTTATAACCGAATATGGTGTAAAGGCGTTTTTCGAGATTGCACCTAACCAGATAACTGATAAATCCGTGCAACTCAACGCCTGAATGATTTGGCCCGGTCAAACAACCGCCACGCAAGCAACAAGTATTCATATCGAAATAACGCCCGTACTCTTGCACCATGACATCAGCTGCAACTTTACTAGCCCCAAAAACGGAGTGCTTTGACTGATCAATGGTGAACGATTCTTTTATGCCATCATAGTATTGGTCGTCCGCATAATCCCAACGAGTATCAAGTTCGTTTAAAGCAAGCTTATTTGGAGCATCGCCATATACTTTGTTTGTTGACATGTGAACGAACGGCACATTTACAGAGTACTGTCTGACCGCTTCTAGCAGATTTAAAGTACCAACCGCGTTTACATCAAAGTCGTCAAATGGTCGCGATGCCGCCAAATCATGACTTGGTTGAGCAGCTGTGTGAACCACAGCATCTGGTTTGAAATGAGCAACCATGTCCAAAACGGCTCCACGATCACGAATATCGACATCAACGCAGTGGTAATTAGGAATGTTGGCTTCCATGCGGCGTGTATTCCAGGTGGTGTCACCTTTCGGGCCGAAAAAATCGGCTCGCATGTTATTATCGACACCCTGAATGTTCCAGTCGTGCTTGGCAAAATAGGCGACGACTTCACTGCCTATAAGGCCAGCAGCGCCAGTTACCAGAAGTCTTCTCATTGCAATCTATAGTTCCATGTGCCGTTCAACGCAATCCTTTTATTGAGATTAAGCCCCAAGCAGCTTTCGTTTTGCGAAACTATAAATAAATATTGAGTTAGTGACTAAATAACGTTTCCATAAACGGTTAGGTTCTTGCAGCAATCTATAAAACCACTCCAAACCATATTTTTGCATCCACAGAGGTGCTCTAACCAATTTCCCGGCGTGATAGTCAAATGCAGCCCCCAC
>CALIMV010000420.1 GCA_938045275.1 uncultured Granulosicoccaceae bacterium | reverse complement strand
AATGATGCGCTTTGAATCTCGGCATTTTGGGGGATGTCAAGATTTTCAAATCGAAAAGCCACCTGGCGTGGGAAATGAGTATCTGCCGCAAAGAACAAGCGCGAATCCGAATTGTTTAGATTACTGGAAACCACGCCGGTGTTCTGCTCGATAATTTCGTCTGCATGCGCACTGGCGGTGGAAACGGTGGTTATCAAATCGGTTGTAACTGCCGTGTTATACGTATAGTTTAGTACCGGTCGTAAAGAGTCTATGGCATCTACGCCGAACATTTCTCTTATATCAGCAGGCGAGGGTGTGTATTCGTCAACCGGGTCGAGAATAAAATTCAGTGCGTTACCTGCTTCCCAGTTGGGTAAAGTTACAATCAGGTTGACTATTTCGCTAATGTCCGGTGTAACAGATTTTGTCGGGTCGCTCGAACCATCGCTAATGATAATTTCGTCTACATCTGTTGTGGTATCAGGTGCGATGTTATTCCATTGTACGCCACGCGTGGCGGTTATCAGTCTCTCTGCTAAAGAATCAAAACCGTTTTCAACCGTCGGTAAAGGGTTTGCATTGGCGTTGGCTTCAACTTTGATCAAGGCTGACATATTGCCCACTTGTGCCGATGGGCTTGTTTGACTAAACGTCAGCCAGGCTGATGTAACAACAGCGCCATTTGGAATGTCGATATTTTCAAATCTGTAAGCGTAGCGATCATCTGTTGAATCAGGTGTGCCATCATAAAACCATTTTGACGAGCCGGTTATGGTTCGGGTGTTTTCTGTGCCATCTGCATTTTCATTTTCTGCAACCACGGCTACGGCTAAGGCTGCGCCTGCAATATCGTCTGATCGAACTTCTTCAGTGGTGCTCTCGCCAGAGGCCCATTCTGCCATGGTCAGGCGGTCTTCATCCAAAGTCACAATGCCAGTATCATCGTTCTCTGTAGCGTCATTAGCACCACCATCTGGCCTAACCACAATGCGTTCATCCGGACAAATGCCCTCATCGCACAAATTACTGCTATCTTGTTCCAGGTCACCTACTGGGTAGCGAATAGACCCACCTCTGTAGCTGCCGGAAAATCCCATCAGGCCTACGTTGTAGCTACTTGATTCTTGCAGAAGTACGCGCATGGCCAGTTTCATACGGTCCATTCGAGACATACCAGCATCATCCCAACTGCCCATAGAGCCGGATGTATCTAAAATAAACAAAATATTTGGATTAGTATTAAAAGCGTCTTTTGACTGTCCGAAAAAAATTTCGGTATCATCTGCAACAGCTACAGTGCCCAGTACCATGATTGAAAACATCGCTGCAAATAACGATGTACATGTTTGGCTGAAAAATCGCATTAGCATTCGACTCCTTGTTGCACTGCACCGATTACTACTACACCTTGCGTTATTCGGGTACTGGTTGCAGCGTTTAATAAAGTTGACTCACCGGTAACGACAAAACGTCTCCCACCTATAGGGCCGCCCAGCGACCATCCAGTCGGTAAGGATTGCCCAGCGTATTCAAGTACCACTTTTGTTGCCTGTACATCAGGTTTGCTCAGTTCGTCCATAGCGTACTCAGCTGCGGGCGAACAAATGACGGTCTCGATCGCCTTTTCGTTTGTTGGGTCTTCAATAGATAATATAAAATCGGTTGCAGATTCTGCAGATTGAAATGAAACTTCTTTGTGGACAGCATTAGCAGCTAATTGAGTTTCTAGCGTTGAATCGCGCATGGCGGAAATACCGAGAATAGTCAGCAAAAAAATCAACACCATTGCAACAAGTAATGCGGCGCCATTTTGCCTGGCTTGAACTTTAACTCGTGGTATTGTCATCGACGGTTCCGAATTTTCACTGTGGTGTTAAATGCAAGTTTCATGCGCTTGTCCGAAGCATAAGAAGTACTTGAATCGATGGGTGTTTCCTGCGGTAACAACTTCGTGCCAGCAATGTAATAAGATGATGTATCGCTGCTCTCTAAAATTGATTCATAGGACTGCATTAACAAACCAAATTTTACGACCTCTATTCGACCTGGAGTTGTGGCCGAATCCTCAGGAGACACGAACGTCAAGCCTCGATTATTGGTGTCACCAGGGTCTCTGAATCCGAGCTTGATTTGCATATTTGCAACCCCTTCGATCATTTCGATCGGCAGGTTATCGTCGGAGTAGGGTAGGGTTTGTTTATACAGAGAATAAATCTTGTCACCGTCACCGTTAGTGCGTGTGGTATCGCCAATATAATAAATGTTTGCCTCAAAGCGCATAACCCGCGCTCGGTTGTCAACGCCTGCCAATCCATAAGGTGCTGAAAGGCGGTTATCCGAATTTCCGTCGGTTGTGTGTTGTAAAGTCGCTCCACTGAATGAGGTAACTTCGAAAATATCGGCTACCTGGCAATTGGAAACTAATGCAAGGTCACCTGCAACCAGCACTGAGTCGTTTGTATCCAGAATGATATCGGCGTCAATAGTTGGCATAGGCGAAAACGTGTATGTTTCGGCGCTTCCAAATTGCACGGATAGTGCGTGTGTGCCAGGAACGGGTGCGGCTCGCTTACCAGGTATCGTAAACCCTATGGGTTCGGCTGGGTTCCATTTGCCGTTGCTTTCAATAACTGACGCAGTAATAGCTGTATTAAAAAAATTATCTGTTGGTGCAGAGTCAGCAAGAATCCTGGCCGATGATGTATTTATATCGACACATCCCTGGAAGCCGGACATTCGTATGTCTCGTGTGATTGAATCCATGGCAAAACGAGCATTGTCTTGAAGGTTCGTAAGTGCGGTGTTTAAATCTATACTTTTACGTGAACCCGAGAAAACGGTGATAGCGCTGCCGATAACCATCAAACCTAAAGCCAGTGCAATCATCAGCTCAACAAGTGTGAATCCGCTTATTCGCTGTTGTTGTCGACATTGCTTTTGTTGAAGTGGTTGGTATTTAATCATGGCGTTAACTGCACACTAAGCTCTTGTTCTTCAGGGTCGCCTTCGTACATTTCGCCCCAAACTACGCGGATGGTATAAACGTCGGTCAGCTCGTTATAAGTTATTTCACCTTTTGCCGGTATCCCAACCATCGATGGTAGAATCGGTTTAAAGTCAACTGCATCTGCAGGTGCATGCAGATTTATGCTCCAGGCATGCAAGTCTGCGCTTGCCAATTGTTGCGGGTTGCACTGCGTTCCATTGGTAATACAAGCTTGTTCGGCCGTACCGCTGGCTGTCGAAACGTTCTTGTAGTGACCAGCAATTACCCCACTGGTGTTTGCGCGCATACGATCGGTCATGTCGCGCACCATAAAATTGGCCTGAGAAAGAAAATAGGCATTCTGGCTATAGCGCATGCCTGCGATTTGCATTTTTGCTGCTGCAAGAAAACCAAGTGACAGCATGACTACGGCAAGCAGTACTTCAATCAATCCAACCCCTGATTCTTGCTTTACAGTCTTCATGAGGCGCGAAGACCAAATCCACCGATGCTGGCACCGGGCCCTACACTGGATTCACATTTTGCAACATCGCCAAAAGAACTGATAAGCTCGCCACCACTCATACGCGCACGTCTTGGGTCGCCGTTTAAAGTTATGTTGATTGCTCTTGCTGACTCTTGACCTCGTGCATCACAGATAACGAAATACCCAGAACCACGCCAGTGGCTGGTGCCGCGTGGTCCAAATCGAATGAATGTCCGTTCAAGTGGCGCTGCGGTGGTATTAACCAATCGGGCTTTGTTGGCAATCCACCCATCTCCGTCAATACCTCTCGCAACCCTTAAAATCTGCTCACCAACTTCGATTTCACCTGGAGTCTCACCATTGTCGATGTAAGCGATAAAGCCGTTAGACCAGCTGGTGCCGCACGTTGTGTCGGACTCCCGAGCACAGACAGCGGTGCGAGTGGAGCGCTTAATCGCCTCTGATCGGGCTATGCGCAGCGTGCTCATCAGTTCGTTGGTAGTGACAGCAGTTTTACTATTGCGCATTGCGTCACTAAAATTAGGTGCGGCGACGGAGAGCAGAATACCGGCCACAATCACGGTCACCAGTAGTTCTACTAGTGTAAATCCCTGATTTGAAAAGCTTTTTTCTATTCGAATCATGCCGTGTGTAGCTTGTGAAAACTAAGGTCTGTCCAGATAGCGGCATGTTGCCAATTATTTTCAGTTCAACTGGTTTACACAGGGCCTTCACTCGCCGATAGTTCTGCAATCTGGTTAACACTATTAAAGTTATTAATCTTGTGGCTTATCAACTTGGTCTGGATACAGGTGGTACGTACACCGATGCTGTCCTCATTGACGACAATCAATCCGTTGTTGCGACGGCGAAATCTTTGACTTCACATGAAGACCTATTTAAAGGTTTGCGCAGTGCTGCACTGGCTGTTTTAAATGACAAAGCGACACCGATCACATTAGTGTCGCTGTCCACAACGCTTGCTACTAATGCGCTAGTTGAAGGGCGGGGTCGCCCTGTGTGTTTAGTTTTGATCGGTTATCGGCGTGAGCAGCTTAATAAATCCAGACTTGTTGATGCATTAGGGCGAGACCCTCATGGTTTCATCTCTGGTGGTCACAAAGCCTCTGGTGAACCCGTCTGTGAATTGGATATTGAAGCATTGCGTGCGCTGGTCGAGGCTTTCAAAGATTCTGTTGAGGCGTTTGCGGTATCTTCGCTGTTCTCAGTCCGCAATCCTGAGCATGAAATCCAGGCTCAAAAGCTGATTCATGAAATGACCGGCAAGCCCGTGAGCTGTGGGCATTCGCTTAGTTCTGGGCTGGATGCACCACGCCGAGCGTTAACGGCCCTGCTTAATGCTCGTCTCATACCAATGATCCGCTCACTGCTGGACGCTGCCCGACAATTGCTCGAGGAGACCGGTATAAACGCATCTTTAATGGTAGTGAAAGGTGATGGGTCTCTTGTTTCAGCTAAAGTTGCAGAGAGATCACCGGTCGAAACGATTCTCAGTGGCCCGGCGGCAAGTGTTGTTGGCGCACAATTTCTTTCTGAAGAGCCGCTATTGATGGTATCTGACATGGGAGGTACAACGACTGATATTGCCATGATTCGTAACGGGCACCCAAGGTTAAGCGAAGATGGTGCAACGGTTGGCGGATGGCGCACCATGGTTGAAGCGATTGATGTTCGCACATTTGGGCTCGGTGGTGACAGCCGCATTACTTTCAACCGGGAGAAACGCGATTTCACTGTTGGGCCTGAACGTGTCATGCCAATCAGCCTGCTAGTTAAAAACCACCCGGAACTAAAAGAGGTTTTACTCGAGCAACTGGCATTACCTCGCAGCACAACGCATAGTGCAGAATTTGTCTTGGCGCATGCTGCAGAGCCCACTGACCTAACCAAGCAGCAAAGCGAATTGTGGGCATCTATAAAAAATAAGCCTATCGATGTGCAAACGGTTTTTAACGATCAAACGCTTGATCGCGCCCTGGTTCGGCTCACGCAACGCGGCATTGTGTTGCGCGCTGGTTTCACACCAACCGATGCATGTCATATTATTGGTGAACTTGATGATTGGGATACTGAGGCTGCCGAATTAGCAGCGCGCTTGTTGATGCGTTATTCGGCGTCGAATCTGGGTTTGCATTTTAATAGCGTGGAGGAGTTTGCCCGCCACATCATGAACTCAGTTTCCAGGCTGACTGCGCTTGCCATCCTTGATACACATTTGTCTGAGCAAATCGCCGGAAAATCGCGATTCCTTAAAGGTCTCGATGCGTCACAACGCACGTTGTTAGCCGATTTGCTGGTAGATGGTGAGCATGATGAATTGCAGGTCCAGCTTGCGATGAAGTTTCCAATTATTGGGCTGGGTGCTCCCGCGCTTAGCTATTATCCTAAAACCGCACAATGGTTAAAAACCAACGCCATACTGCCAAAGTGGGGTAATGTTGCCAACGCACTTGGCGCGGTTGTTGGTTCGGTGCGCCAGCAACACGAAATAATTATTACGCCCGCTGGTGGCAAAAACGTTAACGTGCATTTCAACACCGGTACAACGGTATTTGACGATCTTGAGACAGCAGCCAAAGCAGCCACTGAGGCCGCAATCAAACAGGCAGAGTACCTGGCTCAAGATGCTGGTGCAAAAAACATCGTCGCGGAGCACCAAAGAGTCGACAATATTGTCGATAATGCCGGAGAAAAAGTGTTCTTCGAAAGCCGTATTATTGCAACAGCAATTGGTCGTCCCTACACGATTACTGATTAATTAGCGCGTAGACGAGCATTAACACTATTTCGTCTTTTTCGGTATATAGATATCAGTTACGGTTCCTTCCGCTACTTCGGCTGCAAAGTTGAAGGTTTCAGACAAGGTTGGGTGCGGGTGCACGGTAAGTGCTATGTCTTCAATATCGGCTCCCATTTCCAACGCTAAAACTGCTTCGGCTATAAGTTCGCCTGCATTTGGACCAACCATACCAGCGCCCAGTAGGCGTTTGGATTCAGGATCGTAAATGACTTTTGTCACACCTTCATTACGTCCCATGCTCAGTGACCGACCGCTTGCCGCCCACGGAAAGCTGGCTTTTTCAATACTGATACCTTGTTCTTTGGCCGCTATTTCAGTGAGACCCATCCATGCAACTTCCGGATCGGTGTAGGCCACCGAAGGAATGGTTTTAGCATCAAAGTAGGACTTAAGCCCACACACCACCTCCGCGGCAACTTTGCCTTCGTGAGTGGCTTTGTGCGCCAACATGGGTTGACCGACAATATCTCCAATAGCAAAAATATTTGCCACGTTCGTGCGTTGTTGTGAATCGACTGGGATAAAACCCCGGTCATCAACGTGCACTCCCGCTGCTTCGCAGCCAAGCAAAAGACCATTGGGGCTACGACCCACTGCTAACAGTACGCGATCGAAGGTATCTTGCTCTGGTGCCTTGCCGCCTTCAAAATGCGCAATTAAGCCTTGCTCGGTACTTTCAATGGAAGCCACTTTCGAGCCCAGAAAGATATTTTCAAATTGTTTGCGTAAACGCTTTTCCAGTGGGCGTACTAAATCTTTGTCGCAGCCGGGCATCAAACCATCTGAAAGTTCAACCACAGTTACATCAGAACCTAATCCAGCATAGACGCAACCCATTTCCAGCCCGATGATTCCGCCACCAATGACAAGCAACCGGGTTGGAATATCGGTTAACGCCAGTGCGCCGGTTGAATCAATGAGACGCTCGTCTTCATACGGCAGACCAGGAATTCTTATGCTCTGCGAACCTGCTGCAATGATGGCATTGGTAAAACTGATTTTCTGAGCATCGATACCGGTGATTTCAACACTGTTTGCTGAAATAAAGCTGGCATCTCCATGGACTACTGTGACATTGCGTTGTTTGGCTAGCCCTGCTAAACCACCGGTAAGTTGACCGATCACTTGTTCTTTAAAGCCGCGCAGTTTGTCGATATCAATGGTTGGTTCACCAAAACTGACACCGTGCTGCGCCATAGTGCGCGTTTCTTCAATAACTGCCGAAGTGTGCAGAAGAGCCTTGGATGGAATGCAGCCCACGTTGAGGCATACTCCGCCGAGTGCTTCGTAGCGCTCTACCAGACACACTTTCAAGCCGAGGTCTGCTGCGCGAAAAGCGGCAGTATAGCCGCCAGGACCAGCGCCAATTACCAGCAGATCAAAGTCAGGGTTTGTGTGGGCAGCATTGTTTGTATTGGTGTTTTGGTTTTCGGGTTTAGGTGCGGATGTGGGTTCATCGGTGTTGCTTGTTTTAGCCTGGTTATCCACATCGACATCATCACTTGGCTCGGCACTGGTTTGCGCAGGCGCATCGTTTAATTCCACAACCACCAGATCGCTGCCAATAGATACTTTGTCACCAGTACTGATTAACACAGCTGAAACCGTACCAGAGTAGGGGCAGGGTATTTCCATGCTGGCTTTGTCACTTTCAACGGTAATCAGCGAATCTTCTTCCGCCACAACGTCACCGGTATTGACGAGTACCTCAATAACTTCAACTGACTCGAAATCGCCAATATCTGGTAGTTGGACTGTTTTCAATTCACTCATGATTCTGAACGTTTCAAATGTTAGTGCGACTCAGGGGTTGTATTGATGCTCTTTTGGATTAGAGCAACAATTGGATTAGAGCAGCAAATGCCTGACGTCTTTTATGGCGTTACAGTAGTACTTCATGAATCGCGCAGCATCAGCTCCATCTACAACTCGATGGTCGTAACTTAGATCTAGCGGGCACATGAGCCGAGGAACAAATTCACTGCCATTCCAAACCGGTTGCATGCGCGCTCGGGTAATTCCCAATATGGCGACTTCAGGAGGGTTTACCAGTGGTGTAAACGCTGTCCCGCCAATGCCGCCCAGGCTGGATATGGTCATGCTCGCCCCTTGTAATTCATCTGGCTTGAGTCGTTTTTTTCGTGCTCGATCACTCATGTCCGCCATTTCGGCAGCCAGCTCAGTAATACTTTTCTTGTCAACATCTCTGAATACAGGCACCACCAGTCCGTTTGGTGTATCCACGGCAATACCAATATGGAAATACTTTTTGTAAAACAAAGCTTGTCCATCTGGTGTCATTGATGAGTTGACTTTTGGGAAGGCTTTTAGTGTATGCACGAGCGCTTTCATGTGAAAAGCCAGTCCGGTTATTTTCGGATCGCCCTCTTTATGAGACTTTTTTAACTCCTGACGAAAAGCTTCAACGTCTGTTATGTCGGCCTCGTCGTGATGAGTAACTAAAGGTATGTTTAGCCAAGCGCGGTGCAGGTTGCTGGCACTGAGCTTGTTTATGCGCCCAAGCTCAACACGTTCAATTTCCCCAAATCGCGTGAAGTCGATTTCAGGCAGCTCAGGAATACCGGTAGTGTGACCTCCACCAGAACCGTAGTTAGAACCAATGCCGTCTAGTGCTGTTTTAATAAACGCGGTTACGTCGGTTTTAAGAATACGCTCTTTTGGGCCACTTCCCTTAATTAATGATAAATCAGCACCATGCTCGCGAGCATAGCGTCGCACACCAGGGCTTGCATGAGCGGTGCGCATGTTTTTATCGTCTAAGTGCGCTGTTGGTGAGGTACTGGCGCGTGCTTTTTTCGCCGGTGTTGTGCTACCGGACGCAGTTGCATTATCAGCTGCTGTTGTTGCAATAGGTTCAGCAGCATCGGCGGTTGCGGCATCGGCGTTGGTGCTTGTGTCAGTTGCGTTCGCCTGGGTATTATTTTTACTGTCGAGATCATCTGCAGCAGATTGTACCGGTTGATCTGCTGTGCTTTCATTGGCGGCACTGGTGTCGCTGGGGCTGTCGGTAATGGTATCCATTGTGCCGATGACATCACCAGAGCTAACTGTATCACCTACGTTCACAGTGATGCTCTGAATGACCCCGGCAGCGCTTGCTGGTATTTCCATACTTGCTTTGTCGCTTTCCAGCGTAACCAAAGAGTCGTCGGGTACCACCTGATCACCGGCGCTGACCAGAATTTCGATAATTTCGACATTCTCTGCATCACCAATATCTGGCACGAGAATGTCGATTGTATTACTCGGTGTTTGAGTCGTCATTGTCGTCTCCTCAAACTGTGGTTGGGTCTGGCTTGTCTGGGTCAATCGCGTACTGTTGGATAGCATTTGCGACCATTGAGCGCTCAATTTTCCCGTCTAAGGCGAGGGCATGCAGCGCTGCTACTGTAACGTAACGCCTATCAACCTCAAAAAATTCTCGCAACTTATCTCGTGTATCCGATCGACCAAAACCGTCTGTACCCAAAGCCACAAACGTTGCAGGAACGTATTCGCGCACCTGATCGGAATATGACTTCATATAATCGGTTGCACTGATCACGGGCGCACTATCGTCACCCAGCACTTGGGTTATATAAGGTGTGCGTTCAGTCTCCTGTGGGTGCAACATATTCCAGCGCTCAACGGCTAATCCGTCTCGGGCCAATTCATTGAAGCTGGTAACGCTAAAGATGTCTGCACTGATTTGCCAGTCATTTGCCAACATGTCAGCGGCTGCGAGTACTTCACGCAAAATCGTGCCACCACCCAGCAACCTTACACGGAGTTTTCCATCGCCTGCTTTTTCTGCTGTGCTAGTACTGAATTGATAAATGCCTTTGACGATACCTTCTTCGACACCCTCGGGCATAGCAGGGTGCTGATAGTTTTCGTTCATCGCGGTGATATAAAAATACACCGATTCTCGGTTGGCTAGCATACGATGCATGCCATGGTGAATAATGACAGTCATTTCATAGCTAAAACAGGGATCGTAGCTGATGCAATTGGGAATTGTATTGGATAGCACTAAGGAATGGCCATCTTCGTGCTGCAAACCTTCGCCATTGAGCGTGGTGCGACCAGCGGTTCCGCCAATCAGAAAACCACAGGCACGCATGTCACCGGCCAGCCAGGCTAAATCTCCAATCCTCTGGAACCCGAACATAGAGTAGTAGATATAAAACGGCACCATATTTACACCGTGGGTGCTGTACGCGGTGGCCGCTGCCAGCCAACTTGCCATTCCACCTGCTTCAGTAATACCTTCTTCGAGTATTTGTCCGGATTTATCTTCCTTGTAGTACATGATCTGGTCACGATCTTGTGGTTCGTACAGTTGACCAACAGAGCTGTAGATGCCCAATTGTCTGAACATCCCTTCCATACCAAAGGTACGAGCTTCATCCGGTACGATGGGTACAACATTCTTCCCGATTTTTTTATCGCGAGTTAGTAGAGTCAACACACGAACAAAAGCCATGGTTGTCGACATTTCGCGATCGCCAGAACCCTCCAGTACCGATTTGAATGCTGACAGGGGCGGAACTTCTAATGGTTCAGCGAATTTTTTCCGTTGTGGAAGGTATCCTCCTAACGCTTTTCTTCGTGCTTGCAGATATTGAATTTCCGGGCTGTTTGGTTCGGGTTTAACGTATTCAAGGTTTTCCACCTGTTCATCAGTTAATGGAATACCAAATCGCGTTCGCATTTTCTTAAGCGATTCAATGTCCATGTCTTTCTGTTGATGCGTTGCGTTTGTGCCTTCACCGGATTCACCCATACCGTATCCTTTGACCGTCTTTGCCAGAATGATGGTTGGTTGTCCCTCGTGGTGAATGGCCTGGTGATAAGCGGCGTATAGTTTATGGGGGTCGTGGCCACCTCGATTCAATCGCCAGATATCAGCATCGGTCATGTTCGCCACAAGTTCTTTCGTCTCAGGGTACTTACCGAAAAAATGCTCACGAGTGTAAGCACCACTTTTAGCTTTAAAGTTCTGATACTCGCCGTCAACCGTTTCCATCATTAGCTGTTCGAGTTTGCCGGTTTTGTCTTTAGCCAATAGTGGGTCCCAATACGAGCCCCAGACCACTTTGATGACGTTCCAGCCGGCACCTCGAAACATCGCCTCAAGTTCTTGAATAATTTTACTGTTTCCGCGTACCGGACCGTCGAGTCGTTGTAAATTACAGTTCACAACAAACACCAGGTTGTCGAGTTTTTCGCGCCCTGCCAGTGAAATTGCACCGAGTGACTCTGGTTCATCCATTTCACCGTCACCCAGAAATGCCCAAACTTTTCTGTTCTCTGTTTTTGCCAATCCGCGATGTTGCAGGTACTTCATGAACCGCGCTTGATAGATCGAGGTAAGAGAACACCAACCCATGGATACTGTTGGAAATTGCCAGTACTCTGGCATCAGCCATGGGTGAGGGTAAGACGACAATCCATCACCATCGACCTCTCGGCGAAAATTGTCGAGATCTTTTTCATCCAATCGACCTTCTAGAAATGATCGCGCGTAGACACCTGGCGCTGAATGGCCCTGAAACATAATCAAATCGCCACCGTGCTCAGGGGTTGGCGCATGGAAAAAATGATTAAAGCCGACATCGTATAAGGTAGCGGCCGAGGCGAAGCTGGCTATGTGTCCACCCAAGCCAGATTTATTGCGATTGGCCCGTAATACCATGGCCGTAGCGTTCCAGCGAATCATCGAGCGCAGCTGATGTTCTATTTCATGATCGCCTGGATTCGGCACTTCAAGATGCGGTGGGATGGTATTGACGTAGGCAGTGCCAGCTTTGTACGGAATGTTGGCACCTGATCGGCGAGATTTGTCAATTAATCTTTCGATTAAAAAATGCGCTCTTTCAGGCCCTTCGCGATCAATAACGGCATCAAGTGCTTCGAGCCATTCTTGCGTTTCGAGCTCGTCGGTGTCTTGTGTTTGATCTGTCGCCATTCCTTTTCCAGGTTGTTTAATTCGGTAATGTTACTACCTACAGGAGGGTTATAAGTTGAATCATTGGCAAAGTGCTTGTGCTATGCAGCATTTTGCAGCTCGGCGCCGATAAGTTGACGACTATGTATGAAGCATCAATGCATTCCGGTGCCGGCTCAGCTTTTGGAGACAACAGTTCCGTTGAACAACCCCTGCTCAACGCTTAAGAGCTTTGTTGGCAAAACAAGGTTGGTTAAATCTTGCTCGCTTATAGTGCACACCTTTAAGTAGTTGGGCGTGTACCCCCAGTGCTTTAATTGACCATCGGGTTGTTTTTCTCCACGTTCCCAGAGCACGAGTGGTGTTTGTGCTGTCGACATCATTTTGCGTAACACTCGCTGTTTTTGAGTGGCCGCGACTTCGTGAAGTTCCCTGCTGCGTTCTGCTCTAACGGATTTGGGAACCTGGTTGGGTAAACTTGCCGCTTTTGTGCCCTCGCGTTCCGAGTAACTGAAGATATGAATGTGACCAAAATCCATGCTGTCGATGAAGTTAATAGACTGATGCCATTCCTGTTCGGTTTCGCCAGGAAAACCGACAATGATGTCTGTCGTGATATTGAAATCGGGTACCTGTTCTCTCAAGCTATCGGTGAGTTGGCGAAAGTCTTCGGTTTTACAGCGCCTGGCCATCCGGCGCAATACTGTGTCACTGCCGCTTTGCAAGGGCAGGTGCATGTGAGGCTGCACTCTGGAGTTACTAAACACCGTCAGAAATTCAGGTGACAAATCCCATGGTTCGACCGAAGCAAATCGGATGCGAGAAATGTCCGTATCGTTTAGTAGCGCGGTAATCAATTCGAACAGGTTGGTATCCAAATCACTGCCATAACCACCAACATGGACGCCAGTCAGCACCACTTCGTGCACGCCCGATTCCGACAAGTTCTGAACCTCATTAACCAAAGTTTCAATGCGGCGGCTGCGTTCTGCGCCTCTGGCGACAGTGACGATACAGAATGTACACCGGTAGCGACAGCCGTCTTGTATCTTAATAAAAGCGCGATGACGATTACGCTTAAAAAGAGCCGATTCGGCCGGAACGGTGGCGCTCTGCGGCATGTTGGGCTGCTGAAACTCGGCTCGGGTTAACTCAACCAGGTTATCTTTGTCGGAATTGGGTACCACCAGATCTATGCCAAGCTCGGCGAGAGCTTGTGGAGATTCCAAAGAGCTATAGCACCCGGATACAACAAGCTTTGCCGACGGATTGGCGCGGTGCAGCCGGTGCACACGTTGTCGAGATTTCCGCACAGCCTCCTTGGTTACAGCACAGGTGTTCAAAACCAGCACATCAGCTTCTTCAGCTGTGGCAGATATTTGATCACCGGCAGCATCGAATGCTCCGGCCCATTGTTCTAGTTCGGCTTCGTTCAAGCGACAGCCTAATGCACTAAGGTGAATACGCACTTTGTTTATGCAACATTATTTGACACAATATAGTGTACCTTATGGGATTAAATCGTACGTTCGTCATTGTGGCATTTATCTCTTTTCGCTAGGATGTGCGGACTCGCGCAAGCATTTGCGCAATCTTTTTTGTTTCAGGAATCATACTCAGGAATCGTATTCATGTTTAGAGACTTCGAGAAATCACCAAGCAAGTCTTCGTATCAATTGAAATTCCTTCTGGCAGGACTCGCTTTTTTGGCCTTAATCGGTGCATGGATGTTGCGCTCTGGCGATGGCGATGAAATCAGCAGACTCAAGGCCGATGTTGCAACGAACGCAAGCGAATTAACTGCCTCAGCAGAAGAACTAAAAACTACCAAAGTAGAGTTGGACAGGATTCGTGGCGAACTAGATGAAACTAATTTAAAACTAGAATCAGTTAATACCGAACTTGCCAGCGCTCAGTCTGAACTGGAAGCGGCGCAATCATCAAACGCCAGTATTACTACAGACTCCAACACTCAGATAGAACAGCTTAAAGCTAATTTCGCTGCACTGGAAGAACAAAAGGCTTTTCAGGAGTCCGAGTTTGCGGCAGTAACCGACGCGAATCTGGCGCTGGAGGCTCAGGTGGCTGACCTGCAAGCCAAGTTGGACAGTACCACTACTGAACTAGGCACATTCGCCAGCCAACGAGATGATACCGTAGTTACGCTTGAACGACAGATCACCGAATTAAGCGCAGAGCTTGAAACGCAAAGAGCCGACATGGGTGCTCGTGAGCAAGACATGGAAGCCTTCTATGCCAAGACGCAAGAAGATATGCAGTCGCAAGTGCAATCGCTGTTAAGTGTGGGTTCCTCACGAGATGCAGAGATTGCCAACGCACGAACCAGTTATGAGTCTTTATTGAACTTATACGACAGCGATACTGCTTCGCTCAATGCTGAGATCGGCGAACTTGAAGCTCGTCGAGCGTTGCTTGAAGGTTCTATTAGCACTCTTGAGAATCGCGTATTGACGGCTGAAACTGAGCTGGCTATTTCTAAAACACAGTTAGGTGAAACCGAGGCCATACTTGAAGAAACGCAAACGGCGTTAACCGATACAGAAGCACGTTTAGGTGAATCACTTGAAAGCCTGGCTGACAGTGAAGCAAAGTTGGCAGAGTCGACTTTAGCTGAGGAAGAACTCGCTTCAACGTCTGAAGAGCTTGCTTCAACATCTGAAGAGCTTGCGATGGCTACTGAAGAGCTTGCCTCGGCCAACCAGGCAGCCACAGATTTACAGTCCCAGATCGATTCGCAACTGGTTGAATTAGAAGCGGCCAGAGGTGAGCTGGAAGGCGTACAAGAGGCGCTTGCAAGTGCGCAAGGTGAGCTAAGTGCCCGTGATGAGAGCTTGGGTGCTGTCAATACTGAGCTTGAAAGTCTGATGGCCACTGCTGGGTCTAAAGAGTCAGAGCTTGAGCTTGCGTTAAATGACACCAAAGAGTTGCAAGCTCTGTACGACACCGACATCACCAACTTGAGCGCTGAGCTAGGTGAGTTAGAAGCACAAAAGGCTCAATTGGAAGCCGACATTGCACAGTTGCAGGAAGCCAACGAAACATTGGCTGGAGAGACTACAACCTTGAATGCGTCGCTGGACGAATTAACAGCGCAAAAGTCTCAGTTGGAAAGCAATATCGAAGCATTGCAAGCGTCAAATGAAATGCTAACCGGTGAATCAACAACGTTGAGTGCATCAGTCGACGATTTGAATGCGCAATTGGCAGATGCTGAAAACGCCAAAAGCCAATTGGCGGAATTGGAAAATACCAAAGCAGGGCTGGAAACCGAGCTGGCTGACTTAAAAACCCAGGTCGACGATTTGAACGCACAATTGGCAGATGCTGCAGACGCCAAAAGCCAATTGGAAGAATTAGAAAATACCAAAGCAGGGCTGGATACCGAGCTGGCTGAGCTAAAAACCCAACTCAGTGAAATGGAGTCTAGTGCCGTAGATACCTCGGCACTGGATGCAGCCAACGCGGAAACGGCAGCGTTACAAGAACAGTTAACTGGTCTTGAAGCAGAGAAAGCCGAACTCGAAGGTCAGGTAGCCACGTTAACAGCGCAGGTAGCCGATCTGGAGTCGCGCGCAGGTGATTCCAGTGAACTTCAGGCCGAACTTGATGCTGCTAAAAAAGCGCTGTTCTTCGCTGAATCAGAACTGGGCGGAAGCAATATTTCTTTAAATTCCTTACGTGCACAAATTGGTGAAAATGACGGTGCATCAGCTGAATTGAACGCCTCGTTAGAGGCAGCGAATGCTGAGCTCGAAGCCGCAGTTGCTGAAAAAGACGCTGCAGGTATTGAGCTCGAAAGCGCTATGGCTGCAAACGCGGAATTAACTGCATCGCTAGCCGAACTTGAAGCCAATATGGCTGCCAATGATACGACTGGTGAGATGTCGGCGTTGCAAGAAGAGAAAGCCGCATTGCAAGTTCAGATTGACGATCTGCAAACCCAGCTCGATTCATCCACGGCCGATGCAGAGGCCGCAAAAGCGGAATTGCAGGCGCAACTCGATGCAGCCATGGCCGATTCAGAAACAGCAAAAGCGGAAATACAGGCGCAGCTAGATGCAGCCATGGCTGATTCTGAAGCAGCAAAAGCGGAAATGCAGGCGCAAATAGATGCAGCCATGGCTGATTCAGAAGCAGCGAAAGCAGAACTGCAGGCCCAACTGGATGCATCCATGACCGATGCTGAGGCAGCAAAAGCGGAAATGCAGACGCAGCTTGATGCAGCATTGGCTGAAAAGGTCGCGTTAGAGGAACAAATTGCTGCATTACAGAACGATAGTGATATACAGCGTGGTCAGATGGATGCGCTGGGAGCCGCCGTGGCGGAAAGTAACAGCCAAATCGCGGCACTTAAAGCAGCCAACGCTGAGGCGTCTGATTCAGCCACAAGCTCAAGCGATAAATTAAGTGCGTTGCAAGCTGAGAAAGACGCTATTCAAGCAAACGTATTAGAGCTTGAAGCACGAATCGGTGAGCTTGAAGGTCAGATTGAAGTGGCTCAAGGCCTGGCCGATGAAAGTTCAGCTGAGGTTACACGACTGACGTCGGAAATCGAAGCGGCTCAAGGCTTGGCCGAAGAAAGTTCAGCTGAGATTACAAGACTGACGTCGGAAATTGAAGCGGCTCAGGGCTTGGCCGAAGAAAGTTCAGCTGAGATTACAAGACTGACGTCGGAAATCGAAGTGATGAACACTAAGTTGGTAGATGTTGATGCACAACTCACGTCATCACAGGAACGTGAAGCTGAACTAAACACATCAATCGAAGCGGCGAACGCGTCAGTTGCCGAGCTTGAAAAACAACTGGCAGAAGCGAATCAGGCGCGTACTGATCTGGAAGCGGAAGTAGCCGCAGCAACTGAAGCACGTAATGGTTTGGAAGCACAGCTGGCTGAACTCGGGGAGCAAAAAACAGGTCTTGAATCGCAATTGAGTGACAACGCCGGTGAAAAAGAGGGCCTTATGGCTCAATTAGCTGAGCTGCAAGCAGGTTTAGATGCGAAAGCGGCAGAGGCGGGTACATTGCAAGAGAACCTGGATGCTGCTGCTACCGCTTCTGACGAAAAGCAGGCGGCGTTAATGGCTGATGCGGAAGGGCTCAAAGGTCAACTCAGTGCATTGGAGGAAGAAAAAGCTGGATTGGAAAGTCAGCTGGCTGAAATGCAGGAAAAAATGGGCGGACTTGAAGGGCAGGTTTCAGATGCTCAGTCTCTTACGGCTGAAAAGCAAGGTGAACTGGATGCACTCAACACATCCGCTACAGACCTTCAAGCGCAGATTGAGCAAATGGAAGGCACAGTTAGCGATCTTGAGGAAAAACTAGCTGCGGCTGAGGCCAGCAGTGAAGAGCAAACCGCTGTTGCCAGAAACCTTGCAAGCCAGCTTGCACTTTTACAAAGAGGCAGTGCTGACGAGAAATCATCAGCAGAAACACTGAGAGCCAATATTGAAGAAAGTCTCACCGCCGCAGGTGTTGAAGATGCAACAGTGTCCATGCGTGATGACAACAGTGTCGTTGTGAACTTGAAAAGTGAGGCCTTGTTTGGCTCAGGACGGGCGCGGCTAAGTCAGGGCGGACGATCGCTGATGCAGAAGGTAGCTGGTGCATTGGACGGCATGTCAAACAATATCGCAGTAGAAGGTCACACCGACAGTATTCCGGTCAGTGGGAGTCTGTTATCGATTTTCCCAAGCAATTGGGAATTGTCTGTGGCACGAGCTGCGAATACGGTTAACTTTTTACAGAACAGTGCGGGGCTCGATCCCAACCGATTGTCAGCATCTGGATTTGGCGAAAATCGTCCGGTAGCCGACAATGGAACAAGCGAAGGGCGTGCACTTAACCGTCGAGTTGAGATTGTAGTCAAGCCATAAGACTGTATCGGTGGTAAACACCATAACGAAGTAGCGCGCAAAGGCGATCAGTAGCTTCTGATCGCCTTTTTTTATTTATCTTGAAAATGTCGTTTGATAAAACAATCACCGTTGCACTAACTGGCGCATCTGGAATTCAGTACGCACTGCGACTGATAGAGTGCCTGATAAAGGCCGAGTGTCGAGTGTACGTATTAATGTCAAAACCGGCCAAAGTGGTTATGGGCATGGATACAGACCAATCCGTGCCATCGCGAACTGCTGATGTGCAGCGTGATTTTAGTCAACGCTATGGTGCCAAAGCTGGTCAATTATTTGCATTTGGACAAGAACAATGGACTTCCCCGATAGCCAGCGGCTCGGGCACACCCGATGCGATGGTGATATGCCCTTGCACTACTGGCACGCTTGCGGCGGTCGCTGCCGGTAACTGCAATAGTTTACTGGAGCGCGCAGCGGATGTTGTTTTGAAGGAGCGTCGAACACTCATAGTCATGCCTCGCGAAATGCCATTTTCTACTATCCATCTTGAAAACATGTTACGCCTTGCAAATGCCGGCGCTGTAATTATGCCGCCCAATCCCGCTTTTTATAATCTGCCAAAAACTATCGAAGACCTAGTTGACTTTGTTGTAGCGCGGGTGCTCGATCAACTCGACATCGAGCAATCGTTGATGCCAACTTGGGGCAGTGATGTTGTGAGTATTCCAGAGTAAGGTTGCGTCTGATGCAAATACCCCTGTTTCCTTTATCAACGGTCGTACTGCCAGGCGGGCAATTGCCACTGCGCTTGTTTGAGCCTCGCTATATCAATATGGTTAAAAATTGCTTTAAAACCAATACAGGGTTCGGGGTTTGTCTCATCAAAGATGGAGCAGATGCTGGGCAGCCTGCTCAACCATACCCTCAAGGTACGTTGGTCTCAATTGTTGATTTTGATCAAGGACCTGACGGTTTATTGCACATTACCACTGAAGGTCAGCAAGAATTCAGCTTACTCTCTTATACGACCAACGACGACAACTTGCTGGTTGGGCAAGTGCAGTTGCACGAGGAGCGTTTACCAACGCAAATGAATTCAGAGTACAAAAAATTGGCTCATAAGCTTGCGATTTTGTTGCAGTACGTTGAACCCAACATTAGGTACGCAGATAAACAGATGGACAATGCTGACTGGGTATGCAATCGGCTAATCGAACTACTGCCGTTGTCGGCAGAATCCAAGTTTGAACTATTACAGCTGCCAGACAATACATCCCGATTAAATGCGTTGGCAGGCCTGCAAATTGAATTCTCGAGTGGTCAATAACATATTGGTCACAGCCGCTTGGTGAAAACTTTTGAGTTTCGTTTATCGTCGTAAGCGATTTTCCGGGGTGTTGGCATGTTTTTCAGGGCTTGTTCGGTATAGCCATGTTCAATAAACCAATGCGCTGCAGTGGTACTGAACAACATCAGGGTTGTTACGCCTAAAGAACGCGCCTTACTCTCCAGGTGGGCAATCAAGTCACCGGCTCGACCCTGACCTTGATAGTCTGGATGTGTTACTACGCAGGCAATTTCGCCCAGTATTTCGTGTGACTCCTGCTCACCCTTATCTGGTTCTGCTTCTGTGTCGGCATACATGGCCGCACAGGCTATGATCATGCCTTCGCGCTCGCAAACAACGAAGTGTTCAATGTCGAGTTCGAGCTGTTCGCGCGTGCGCAAAGCAAGAGCGCCATTTTTCTGTAGTGGGGAAATCAGGTTGATAATGCCATTGACATCCTGAATCGTTGCTACCCGCAGATTTTCCCATCGTGTGGCGGTAAGTAAAGTTCCGCCGCCGTCTCGAGTAAAAAGCTCGCGGAGCAAGGCATTAGGATCGTCCAAACTAAGCAGTTGTACACGTGCCACCTTGTTTCGACATGCTTTTATGGCTCTGTTCAACGTTCGGGTTAAGTCATCATTAGTTTGTAGCGGTGCCAATTGTTGCATTGTGTTTGCGCTGGCTTCCCTGATGACCTGCCCATCTTGATCAACCGGTAATCTGTCGACAAAGAAGATGAGTTTATCGGCATTCAGGGCTATAGCTGTTTCGGTGCTTACTTCTTCAGCTGGCAGATTGAAAATGTCGCCCGTCAGTGAATAGCCGATTGGAGGTAACAAGACGATATTGCCGCTGGCAAGATGACTTTGCAATTCTTCACTGTGAACTTGCCGAACCATTCCGGTGTGTTGGTAGTCTATACCGTCATGTACACCAAAGGGCTGAGCACTTATAAAGTTGCCTGAACAAACTGATAATCTTGCACCAGCCATGGGTGTATTAGGTAGTCCCATGGACAATCGAGATTCGAATCTGGCCCGAGCTCGACCGGATGAGGTCAAAATGGCGGCCAGAGCGGCATCATTTGTTACTCTGCGACCATCTATAATGGTGGACGGCTCTTGTTCCTCTTGCAATAAGGCATCAACCTGAGCGCGTAGTCCAAAACCTAATACAAGGCGCACGCCTAAATGGCTTAGTAATGTTAGATCGGGAATGAGATTATTGAAAAATTCTGTATCCAGCAGCGCATCAGGCAAACAAATGACCATGGTGCCACCTCGGTACGCTTTAATGTACGGGGAGGCCTCACGGAACCACTGAATGGCAAGATCGTGCGTTTTAGATGTATCTACCATAATAGTTTAGTGTACCCAACAGAGCCAATCGGCCCTTAATGTCCTTTATCATAGGGTGGATAGCTGAACCGGCCAACATTACCAGGCAAAATCAGGCTAAACGACACATATTTATAGCCTTTTGGAACACAAGTTGCGGCTACTGTTATCTGACGCTCGTCTTTTCGCGACAGATACCACATATTTCATCAGGACTGAGCTTACAGTGACGGGACTTGAAGTGACACAAAGACTGACCAACGAATGTTCCAGCGGAGCAGCTTTAAACCGAGTTGCCCGAATACGGGTTACCCGGATAATAGAACGTCTGCCAATGCGACGTTACTGGCTACTTACCCTATGCTTGCTATTGATATACCCCAGCGTTTCTCTTTCTGATACTGAGCAAGTTGGCTCTGATTCATGGGCAAAGACGGTCTCGGTAGCGGCGCAGTCGGTCGTTTCTCTGCAACTGTCCAACTTACGAAATTTCGATGGTACTGAACAAGGTGATAGTAGTGCCACCGGTTTTGTTGTGGATGCGGAAAACGGGATTATTTTGACGAATCGGCACGTTGTTGGTTCGGGCCCAATTCGGTTGTCAGCAACATTTCAAAATCAGGAGCGGGTTGATGCGGTTCCGCTTTATAGAGACCCCATTCATGACTTTGCGTTTATTCGCTATAACCCTGAACAGCTGAAATATGCTCAACCAGCATCATTGGCCCTGCGTCCGGATAAAATCAGTACCGGCATGAATATTCGGGTTATCGGCAGCGACGGTGGCGAACAGTTGTCGATACTGACTGGCACGATTGCTCGGCTCGATCGTCAAGTACCGGCGTATGCGCGTTACGGTTACAACGACTTCAACACTTTTTATATTCAGGCCGCCTCATCCACGTCAGGCGGCAGTTCTGGCTCTCCTGTAATCGACCAGGACGGCGATGTGGTTGCCTTGAATGCCGCAGCTAACACTAAAACGGCGAGCAGTTTCTTTTTGCCATTGCCTCGTATTCAATATGCACTAGAGCGACTACAAAACGATCAACCGATTGAACGTGGTGGGTTACAAACCATATTTTCACATGAGTCTTTTAGAGATCTTGCTCGTCTGGGGCTAGACGAACAAACAGAGCAACAAGCTCGGCGCCTCGATCCTGAAACCAATGGTTTGCTCATGGTAAATCAGGTTATCGCCGGTGGTGTAGCCGATGGTGTGCTCGAAGAAGGAGATATCTTAATATCAATCAATAAAAAGATGATGACCAACTTTATTGATCTGGAAGATTTGCTGGACAGCAGCATCGGTCAGACTTTGTCATTAGAAGTTATCCGTCAAGGCCAAGTCACACAGCTTGAGTCGTTGGTGGCTGATCTGCATGAGCTAACACCGGCTGAATTTCTTGAATTGGGTGATTCTGTTTTGCAAAACATGTCCATTCAGCACTCGCGCGCTATGGACAGAGAGCAGGTAGGAGTGGTCGTTGCACGTGCTGGCTACTTCTTTAATAAATCGAATTTGCCCTCGCGTTCAGTCATTGTGGAGCTTGATGGTCAACCAGTTGCTGATATTGATGACTTTATTGAGATTGTGCAAAAGTCCGCCAGGGATAAAAAATTACTTACGCGTTACGTTGTGCCTGGCCGCGAATACACCACCAGTGTGACCCAAATTGATCTTGACAACCGCTGGTTTGATTTTCGTCGATGTAATCGAGTTGATGACGCAAGATTCTGGGATTGCACTGAAGTGATGATTCCTGCAAAAGTGACGCCGGTAGTCGATGAAATTGTAAAAGTACCGCAATTTGAAGATGTGTTATTAAACCGGGTTGCACCGGCAATGGTTCGAGTTGATTTTAATATACCTTACGGAGTCGACAATGTTTATGCCCGGCATTTTAATGGTATTGGATTAGTCGTTGACAAGGCCAATGGCATTGTGGCCGTTGATCGAAATACTGTGCCAATTGGCTTGGGCGATGTTGAAATAACTTTTTTTGGCTCTCAAGTACTCAATGGTCGCGTGGTGTTTCTTCACCCGCGTCATAATATTGCGCTGTTGAGTTATGCGCCGGCAGAACTGGGCGACGCTGAATTTGAAGCATTGTCATTGATTGATGGAGATGGTGAGTTACCCGAGCCTTTAACCATGGTTGGTTACCGAGCAGATGGTACTTTTCGTTTACACGACATTGATGATATTAGTCGTTTAACAGTGGGTTTTTCACCCCCTGGGCTACCGCGTTTTCAGCAGGCACCAATTGATTTATTTGGAGTATCTAATGTACCGCCATCTTTGGGTGGTCCATTTGTCGATGAAAATGGCAATGTCCACGCCATGTTCATGAGCTTTGCATACGAAGAAGGACGAGACATTAAACAAAGCGAATGGGCAATGCCTGCATCTGTCATTCTCGAAACGCTTCGTATGTATCAATCGAACAGCCCGTTTTATTCTCTCGATGTACACCTTAACTATCGAAGTATTTCCTATGCCAGACAACTCGGATTGCCACAGGATTGGCTAGATCGTTACATAGACCTTCCATCTGATCGCCGTAAAGTACTCTATATTGGTCAGGTCGTACCGAATACGGATGCCGATCAGAAGTTACAGCCTGGCGATGTTCTTATGGCCATTGAGGATGAATTAGTCACAGGCTTGTTAACTGCCGAGGTTATGTCGCAAAAGTCTGAGGTAAAACTAACGTTGTTACGCGCAGGACAGGTCGTAGAGGTTCAATTAACGCCATCAATGTTAAGCGGTGTAGGTACACAAAGGATAGTGAGTTGGGCGGGTGCGCACTTTCAAAAACCACACCAGGAAATTGGTTATCTTAAAGGTGTCCATTTTCCGGGGGTTTACATTGCCGAAACGGAGCAGGGTTCACCGGCTCTATGGGATGGCCTGTATCGCAATAGATTTGTCACTCATGTCGATGGTGAGCCGGTTGAAGATCTCGATGGGTTCCTTGCATTAATTGCTAAGAAAGCACAGGATACGGATACCCGTTTGTCACTGATATCCATTAGTGGTCGGAAAAGCATAGTGACCGTTTCGCCGGAATATAATTTCTGGCCAACGTACGAAATAAAGCATTCTGCCGAAGGGTGGCAACGAGTAAACTAAAAATTCAATCCAGTATGAATACCACACCTGAACTAGAATTTGATCTTGTTATAGTAGGTGGTGGAATGGTCGGCAGCATGTTGTGTGCTGCTGTCGCAAATGGGCTCTCAAAGCATGCTGAGCTGATGTCCGTTTGTATTCTGGAAGATCGATTACCAAAACCCTTTACACCTGGCACTGATCCTCCATACGATTTGCGTGTATCTGCACTGAGCATTGCATCGGAGCGTATGCTGCAGAATGTTGGTGCGTGGGACGGTATTGTAAACAGGCGTTGCTGTCAGTATAAAAAGCTTAGCGTTTGGGATGGTGAGATGGCAGGGCGCACAGATTTTGACGCATCAAGCGTCAACGCTGATCACTTGGGCCACATTGTTGAAAACCGTGTACTACAGCTAGCACTACAAGAGTCCATCACCGAACTTCCTAATGTAACGGTGTTGTCACCCGCTCGATTATCTCGTTATCGTTTAACACAAGCAGGTGTGCAGATCATTCTTGAAGACGGGCGTCAGATCAAATCACGACTGATTGTTGGTGCGGACGGTGCAAATTCGCTGGTGCGGCCCCAAGCCGGCATTGACGTAGACAAAAAAATATATCCTCAGCATGCGTTAGTCGCCACCATTAGTACTGCGTTACCGCAGCAAGATATAACCTGGCAACGGTTTGTTCCAACAGGCCCTGAGGCATTTTTGCCATTGTGTGGGCAACGGGGTTCAATCGTTTGGTATCACAGCGAAGATGAAATAGCGCGCCTAGCAGCACTAGACGACATAGAGTTTGTAGAGCTTTTACAATCCACTTTCCCTGCAGAGCTGGGCGAAGTTGAAAGCGTACAGGCACGTGGCTCCTTTCCGATTAGCAAAGCCCATGCAAAAAAATACATTGCCCAACGTGTAGCTCTGGTTGGCGATGCAGCTCATACAGTACACCCGCTTGCCGGACAAGGCGTCAACATTGGTTTGCTTGATGCTGCGGCGCTTGCTCAAATATTGCTGGAAGCCTATGGCAAAGGTCGTGATTTTGGTGATGAGGCCGTATTGCGGAAGTATCAGCGATGGCGCTATGGCGAGAATCAATTGATGCTAAGCGCACTGGATTCTATTTACGAGGCGTTCAAACCTCGCCCGGCGTTCGTACGGCGAGCACGCAGTGCTTCATTAAATATGGTAGATCGAATTGGCCCGGTCAAGCAAATGGTCATGCGTCATGCGATGGGAGTTTCAGGTGACCTACCCACAATTGCAAAGTCAATAGAGTAAGTTCAACGCTTTAAAATTCGTTGTTTATGTCGTTATAAATAGCGCTATACCGTTTTAGTTTTCACAGTACGCTAATAATTTCTGAATTTGAATTGGGTTTAAGCAGCATGATAAATATTGCATAAATAACGTGATTTTTTATCGAATATTTTTATAAGTTGTATTTTTCTGCCGAATCAGTTTAAAGAGCCAATAGTGTTTACTTTTATTAATCCAATCATCAATGTGGTAGTCGATCGCTGAGCTATTCTAGTTATCTTTGTAGTCACGACTTGAAGAGAGATGACGATGATACTTGCGATACCGCTAGTATTTTTCATTGGTGGGTTCTTGGGCTGGCTGTACGGACAACGGAGTAACAATTCTGGATTGCCTGCTTCAGAAACAGCCAATAAATCCAACACCAGCGCCGTAGCAAAGCACTCATCCGTCGGCATAGAAAAAACTGTTAAATCGAACAGTCACTCATCAGTGGCTATAAATAACGCCACCGACACGGTTAACAAATACCGGGCGGGTGCTGACGTGCAAGATATTGATGAACTTTACAAAATTGCTGGACGCATTAAGCCTCTTGAATACGATTTGACTCAACGTAAATTGGAAGTCAAAGCACTAAAACAGGCCTTGCAGGATATTAAATGCATTAATGAAAAAAAAATGGTTTCTGTTCGTCTGCAAGCTGAGAATAAGTCAAATTTACAGAATAAGGCGAAACTGGCAGATAAACAAAATCAAATCGATGAGCTACTCGCAAAGCTCAAAGACATGCCTGATACGAAAACAAGCTATTTAAAGCAGCAGGAGCTCACTTCAACTAAAAATCAACTAGCCGGCACGCTTGATAATTTAACTCAAAGCGAGGAACGTGTTGCTGCATTGCAAAAAAAGGTGAGTGGGTTGAATCAACGACTCAATTCGCGCTCGTCTGAAATGGCGGATGTGCAGAATAGATTGAAAGTGTCTAGTGAGCGTGCAGTCTTGTTGTCCGAAAGAGCAAACTCATTTGATGCTGAGCTTCGAAACATGGGTACGCTGGCCAGAAAGCTTCAAGAGCGGGATAGAGAAATAGAAATTCTGACTGCGCAATTGAGTCAGGCTAAAGCATATGAATCGCAATCTATAGAAACGAAAGCAGATAATCAGGTACCACAACTGCTAAAAGCGCAACACAAATATATTGAAGCTGAACAAATGAAAGCTGATCTTGATCGGCTTGAGTTGGTGACAGCTGAGCTTGAGCAAAGCCGTGTGGAGATTGAAAAATTAGGCCAATCTCTTGCGCAAGCCGAGTTGGCTGCAGCTAGAGCTAAACAGAATGACATCGAGGTTCGGCGATTGAGGAGCGAGATGCAGTCATTGCAAAAAAAACGCGACGGCTCAATGAGCAAAGTTCACTTATTAGAGAGGCAGATTCAAGAACAGCAACGAGAACTAGTCGATAATGCTCAGTTAAAAAAGCGGGTACATGAGCTGGAGTCTGTAGAAGCTGAAAACGAGCGCTGTAATAATCAGATTGTTGAACTTAAAAAGCGATTGCTTGAACTCGGAAACGATACGACTACGCCTAACCGCACGCCCAAAAATCAATTGAAAAAAACCAAACTTAACACGCCTATAAAGCCCTTGTATTCAGCACCTGCGGAGAAAGATGACCTTAAAAAAATAAATGGCATTGGTCCGGTTATGGAAAAAACGCTTAATTCTCTGGGTGTTACCTCATTCAAGCAGGTAGCGGAATTCAAGCCTAATGACATCACCGTTGTTACAGAGGCGATTAAAACATTCCCGGGGCGTATAGAGCGGGATAATTGGGTAGGTGGGGCGAAAGAACAGTACAAAAAAAAGTACCTTAAAGTCGATGTGTAAATTTGGGTATACGCAACTATCATGAAACTAATTCACGGTGTTTCTACCGAATTGTTTCGTACTTTTGTTGGATGCAATTGATCGCAAAGGAGAATATTTGTATTCGTTTGTCGAATTTGCTCTCTGAGCGAACTATGAATACCTATGCGGATTATTAATAAGTGATCGCGCCATAGCGACTGCTACTGCCTGTGCGCGATTTTTAGCGTTTAACTTAACTATTGTATTGCGTACGTGAAACGACACTGTGCTTTCAGTGATGCCAATTATTTTTGCTGTTTCCCAGGCTGTTTTCCCAGCCGCAATCCAGTTCAGGCATTCGCATTCACGTGGACTTAATTTTTTTTGTTTTGTGTGTTCATTATTGTCATTGTTCATTGCTCTCTTCACGGCCTCATGCACAGATAACGCGTAGAGCTGGAATGCCTCAACACAATCATGTGAATCAAATTTATGATTGATACGGCGAGCAATATTGAGCATTCCCCATTCTGCACCAGCACCATGGACAGGGAAACATACTCCATCGTGAATGCTGTATTTCTGGGCAAGCGCTAAAAAATCAGCCGAGTTGGCTTTATTATTATTTGACATCGCAATGCTGTCTTTCCATAAAAATGGGGTGTTTCTATTTTGACTGAATTTAGTGATGGGGTTGTCCCAAAAGCCGTAGAGTAATTTATTTTCCTGCGACCATTCATCAGGAAACGTTGATAGTTCGTGGGTTTCTTCGCTTATTGGGTAGTACCCTACGTAGCTGAAATAGTCAAAGTTGAATTTTTTTATTTGTTCGTTGCACAAGCGTTTTATCGATTCAAGATTACCAATGTCGGTTTGTATGAAGCTATAGGTATGTAGCGCCCGCGAGTTTTGATTTTGCGTGTTACTTTGTGAATCCATAGCTTTTTCCAGGATGACGTTTTTTAGATAAATTTAGGTGCGAATATTTGCCACTGAATCGCGTTCAATCAGTGTTGGAATAAAGTGAGTTTGTGGATTCTCCAATGGCGTTTGATGCGCTCGACCGTAGCTAATGTTCAAAGCCAGCGTAGCTGCTGCTCGACTCATTAACATCAGTGGCTGATCAATCGTGGTTAACGGTGGAGACATTACAGTTGAAAGGTTTGAATTATCAAATCCAACAATGGATGTGTCTTTTGGCACAGCTATGCCCGCGTTGTAGCATTCACTAGCGACACCCAATGCCATGTCATCATTTTGCGCAAAAACAGCAGTGGGATTTTGCCCAGACTCTATAATCTTACGCATAGCATTTCTGCCACCCTGGAAGGTGTAATCTCCGATAAAAATCTGGTTTATGCCTAATTGAATATCATGTTCTTTTAACTTGTCGATAAAGCCCTGGCCACGTTGAACTGAATCTTGTTTGTGGGTAGGGCCGGTTATCATCACGATATTGTGGTGTCCATTTTTCAACAGGTGTTCCGCCGCAAGACGACCTCCAATATAGTGATCAAAGGTTATGCATTGATGTTGATCTGCATCTATTGATGTTCCGATAACGATGGATTTTGGAAACTCTTTGGCCAGGTGGGCTAAATCGGCCGATTCCATGAATGCCAGCATAATGATACTTTCTACCTGTCTATCAATAAGTGAGCGCCATGCGCGAATTTGGCTGTCTGTGGATTCGGCGTCGGAAAGGTTGTGTTCTGTGGCTGCAACTGTTGCGTAGTACCCATACTGACCTAGTAGCTTGCTTGCCCCCTCCAAAATTGGCGCAAAATAGTTTGATACAAAGGTGTCTGTCAGAATTCCGACTGTTCTGGACGAGCGGGTAGCTAAAGAACGAGCTGTTTCGTTTCTGGTATAGCCACTTTTTCTTATGGCCGCTGTGACTTTTGAGCGAGTTGCGAAATCTACCAGCTCCGGATTGTTGAACGTACGCGACACCGTTGCTGAAGACACCCCTGCTAGCTTGGCAACATCCTGCAATGTAGGCATTTTTTAGCGCTCAATAGAAATGTCAGTCTTTGTGCGAGTCTACAAAGCACCACTTCAGGCCAATGTAACCGCTTTCATTCGGTAACTATACAATGTAAGCGCTTTCATTGGCAACTGGCTGTTGCATAAATGAGCAACCAAATGTCATTCAGTTTGCTCATTGTGGGATGCGCAATGCGACTTTTACGTGTGTCATCCAGAAGGCAATATCGTCTTCAATGGTGGATAAATAATCGAATAGGGTGCTACAGCGAACACGCAGACGCGTGGGCTCTAAACGACGTAGAGCGCACACCGAAAACCATGAAATATCTGGGTAGTAGAAGAAATAGTCCAGCGGTGGTCTATTTACTCTCTAGCGTGCCAATATAGGCAACGACATCTAAGATAGCCTGTTCGTTCGCCAGAGTGCCAGCCATGGCACGCATAGTTGCGCCGTAGGTGTCATCTTTGTGTACACCACGGGCTCCGGATTGGTAATGTTTGAGTTGACGAATCAGATACCAATCGAACTGGCCCTGTAATCGTGGAGCGTTAGTCGCCTCTGAACCCATCGCATCGGCACCATGGCACCCGGCGCAAACGGCATAAAGTGCCTCACCTTTGAATACATCGCCATCGGCGGCTTGAGCTGTCGAAACTGATACAGCACCAGCTAATAAAATTGCCATAAACACGCGAATTGCCATTGGCGAAATTTTCATAAATAAATCCAGCTAAAGTTTCATAACGTCTGATTATGGGTATCGACAGATAGTTCCGTGGCTAATGTCAAATGCGTCACAAAATGTTGAGCTGTACTGCGCTAGCGTTTATTTAAATTGCAAAAGATTGTCGCTTTAGGAGTTTAGCGAACCAGTTTGAATTCCACTCGACGATTTTTTCTTCGACCCACAGCCGTTTTATTTGTTGCGATAGGCCGCGTTTCGCCAAAGCCAATCGCTTTCAGTCGGCCACTATCAATACCAGCACTGGCTATCACATTTATACAAGCTTGAGCGCGAGCTTGAGATAGGTTTTTATTGATCGTCGCAGAGCCCACGGCGTCAGTGTAACCGTGTGCCTCAAGTTGAATGTCGGGGTAACGTTCCATCACTTTGGCAACTTCAAACAGTATTTTTTGTGAGTTGTCTGTTAGTACCGCATTACCAGCATTGAACTGGATATGAAAACCAGCGTCTTGAATCAATTTCTCAGCAGATGGTGTCACTGGTTGTCGTTGTGTGTTAACACTGTTAGTCGTAGATGGAATCACCTCCGCGATTGCGTCTGTATCTGGGTTGGAGTCTGCGTTCGCATTGGTAATTGAGTTGGTGTCATCAGGAGGACAACCAGCGTTCATTGCAACGCCGGCAATGTCGGGGCATTTGTCATCAATATCTGCCACGCCATCATCGTCCACATCAATTAGCGGACAACCTCCATTGCTGTAAGCTCCAGATTGACTTGGGCAGGCATCGTCTATATCCATAAGTCCATCACCATCAGAGTCAGTTAGTTCTGAATTATTTGCCGGTTTTGCAGCATCCGTTGCTGCTTCCGCTTCTGCTTCCGCTTCTGCTTCTGCTTCTGCTTCTGCTTCTGCTTCTGCTTCTGCTTCTGCTTCTGCTTCTGCTTCTGCTTCTGCTTCTGCTTCTGCTTCTGCTTCTGCTTCTGCTTCCGCTTCCGCTTCTGGCTCTGGCTCTGGCTCTGG
>CALIMV010000419.1 GCA_938045275.1 uncultured Granulosicoccaceae bacterium | reverse complement strand
CAGACTGACAGGATGATTAAAGTGCGTCATCATTTTACGTGTGCTGCGATAGCCATGATTAACCAGCGGGTAGCCGTTAAGCATGTCAATTTCGTTCGCCTCACTCAGGCGTAACATTTTCTTGGCGGTAGTGTAGTCATTTAGGCGTGTGTTGGAGTCAATCGTCAATGGCAATACATCGACATTTGCCTCAACAAAAAATTCGTACAGCGCATACTGTTTTTCATAGGTTGGGAAACCACCGCGAGGTTGCACAAGCATTTTGTTTTTTGTTGCGAAATGATGAGAAATAAACAAGTTCTCATCGGCGCCTTTAACAAATTCCCGCACTTCGTCAAAATCAAAAGAGTCGACATTTTCATTTCCGAGAATAATATCTCGCTCTTCCTGCAGCTGGCTCATGATTGTTTGTGATCCTGGATGTAGTCCTCGAGCATGTCTAAGCCAGTGTTTAAATCCACTTGATGACAAACCAAATCGAACCCATAGTTTTTATACCTGGGTACAATATCTTCACTGTTTCCACTACCCACGGTCAGATTGCCACCAATCATCATAATTAGCTTATCAAGGCTCTTGTATTTTGATTTAAGCAATTTGACCTCTCGGCCCCAGCCCTCTGCTTCACCGTTCAGTGAGGATATCAATAGAATCTCTGCGCCGGTTTCGACAGCGGCGTCGAAGAACTCTTCCAAATAGGTGTTTACACCCAGATTGAACACCTCGTAGCCCCTTGCGTTTAACGACAAGTCCATTAATCTATTGGCGACAACGTGGATATCATTGCCAATAACACCGGTAACGACTTTCATTTTTCATATGCCATGTATCAGGCCGATCATAGTATCAAAAGTCACCCTGTCCGTAGTCATTGAGATGGTAGAATCTTTGGTTTTTGCCCATTCCAATGGGGGCGGCGTACATACCGGAGAAAAAGCATGGCCGACTATACTGCAGATTTTTGTGATAATCACCCAGACGAGGTATCCGTACTTGGTCCGGGATTCATTAATTATGGTGGTGCTGCAATGTGCCAGGGCGAGATAGTCACTATCCGGCTGGATAAAAACAATAACGACCTCATCACACTTTTACGTGATGAAAACGGCGCGGGAAAGGTGGTTGTGGTTGACGCGGATAAAGCCTACTACGCCATTGTGGGAGAGAATCTCATGAAATTTGCATACGACAGTGGTTACGCCGGCATTGTTGTCAACGGCTACATCCGTGACACCAAGCAAATCAAAGCCATTCCGGTAGCACTGTACGCACTGGGTACCTGCTCGAGAAAGTCCATTCCGATTACGCAAGGCCAACGCGATATCCCGTTAACTTTCGGCGATACCGTGTTTCGTCCAGGCGATTACCTGTACGGCGATACCGATGGTGTCATTGTGACCGCCACAGCTTTTAGCTAAATTCATTTCCATTTATCTGTGCTGAATGCTGATGGTTAATCGTTAGCTTTTTCATGAATAAGCGTCGCTATGCTTTTTAGTTAAGGAGATTGTTTTGAGAGTTGCGATTATGAGTGCAATGGATGAAGAAAATGCATCGATCATCAACGCCATGCATATCGAATCAGAGGATACTGTTGGAGGTCGCACTTACTACACAGGTCAGTTATGCGACAAAGAGGTTGTAGTCGTTTTTTCGCATTGGGGCAAAGTGGCCGCATCCATCACAGCCACTACATTGATTACGAAGTTCGGTGTTAATGAAATTATCTTTACCGGCGTTGCTGGTGGCATTAGTGAAACACTATCGATCGGTGATGTTGTTATTGGAAAGAATCTCTTTCAGCACGACATGGACGCCAGCCCAATTATTGAACGCCACGAAATCCCGTTACTTGGAAGAGCAGCGATTAGCGCGTGCCCTGCTATTCAAGACAAATTAAAGAATGCAGCCGAGCGTTTTCTGTCACAAACATTAAGGCAAACTGTTAGCGAAAGTGCAAGATCGCAATTTAAAATTAGACAACCTCAGACAATAGTTGCGGATATCGCCAGCGGTGACCAGTTTGTTTCAGAGAGCGCACTGGCTAAGGATATTCTTCTCAGATTACCTAGCGTTGTCTGTATCGAAATGGAAGGTGCCGCAGTCGCACAGGTGTGTGAAGCATTCGATGTACCGTTTGGGTTGGTACGAACCATATCCGATGGAGCAAACGAGAAATCAGATATTGATTTCCCCGGTTTTGTATCGACGGTAGCACAAGCATATTCGTTGGGAATCGTGGAATACTACCTGAATGGATAATCGGTATTGAATGCCAATTGCGGCGCGAAAACATAGACCTGGCTTCTTTCGCGATTACTAGGGAACCTCTGATTAATTCCCTTGCATCTCTGTCAAACAGACTGATTCGGAATCAAGGCATGTTCTACAGGCATAGTGGTGCTATGGCGAAAGAACATAACGCAGAGTCCGAATCAGTCTGATTGACCCAGCGGGCTAGCGTATAAGCGCACTGGTCGTCGTTGCCATCCTCGCCAGTGACAACCAGCACTGCCCTTCGGATCGACGCCTAGCCCAGCACGCTTATACGCTAGCAGAGACGTAAGGGAATTAATCAGAGGCTCCCTAG
>CALIMV010000418.1 GCA_938045275.1 uncultured Granulosicoccaceae bacterium | reverse complement strand
GATCACGTTTAAAGAACGTTCGCACGACCCTGCCTGGGATGCTCAGTTGCAACCTTACTGCAACATATACAGTCTCCCGGAAAATCGACTTCGTGCTTATACAAACTGTGCTATCGGTTTTTTCGACTCTTTGCCTTTACAAGTTCACTACAGTCACGACCCTGCGATGGTCTCGCTCGTTAATCGCGTAGTTGAAGAAACCAAGCCCGACTTGTTATACGCTCACTATTTACGCATGGGCCGATATGTTTTGCCGCATACGCAAATACCACGCGTATTAGCCATGCAATTGTCTATGACACTAAACTATAAACGGCTTGCTGAACATGCAAAAAACTGGATTCAGCGGCTGTTTTTGTCTACAGAGCACAGAAAATTAGTAAAATTTGAAGCAGAGTTTGCTCGCCGTTTTGACCAGGTCATGCTTATCTCACCCAGAGACCTGAAAGCCGTTAACGCCAATCCGCCACTTGAAAACGTTTTTTTTAATCCACACGGCGTGGACTATGAGTATTTCTCACCTGACCATACCGTTTCAAAAGAAGAAAACTCACTGGTTTTCACTGGCAATATGAACTATCGGCCTAACGTAGATGGGGCTATCTATTTTTGCGAAGAGATACTGCCGCTGATCAAAGAAAAAATGCCGACAGTTCAAGTGTATTTGGTGGGCACCAACCCAACTTCCGAAATAGTGGCACTGGCAAACGATCCTGCCATCACGGTCACTGGAAAAGTGCCTGATCTTCGGGACTATATGCGTCGCGCAACGGTTGCAATTGCCCCTATGAGGATTACAGCCGGTCTTTTGAACAAGGTGCTGGAAGCGTTGTCTATGGAGTTGCCGATGGTGGTTACACCACAAGCGAACGAAGGAATTGATGCGGTTGATGGTGAGCATCTGATCATTGCCGATTCAGCACAGGATTTTGCTGCCGAAGTCGTGCATTTGCTCGACAATCCGGAAAAACGAAGTGAGTTAGGAACTGAGGCTCGCAAATTCATCCAAAATAAGTGGTCTTGGGAAGCTCACCTAAAAGAATTAGAACAATCGTTTAATAATTTAGTTGAATCCTAAACATCAGGAATTGGAGGTATCTTCGTGCGAATAACAAGCAGGAAAGTGGGTTCTCTCAGGCTACTACAGGGCTCATTAGTTGAAACCACCATGATTTCTGCAGGTTACGGCCACATATTTTATCGATTAGCTGTCGTTCAATCTAGTACCATAAGCTTAGTTCGATGTTGTGAACCAGTTAAACTTTTCCAATAATTTACCATTTGGCTGGCGGGTTTTAATCTTAAATGGCCGAGCGTGCAGGTAATCTCGTCTGAGCTTTCGATACACTAAGTAAAGTTCTGTAAGCTAATTTTCGACGAACGGATCAGTCTTAAACCAATGAATTTAGGTATTCCAAAGCAACATAATCCTGGTCCAAACCGGACGGAGCAAATTCAGCAAAAGACTGACATTTGGCAGATCTGGGATCGGATTTGGTTGTCAAGGTGGTTGATACTTTTTTGTATTTGCCTATTCGGTCTCGGCGGTCTTTTGTACGCAATTAGTACGCAACCAGAATACTCTGCTGATACATTGCTGCAAATTGAGCAACTCAAAGACTCAACAACCGGTGACGAATTGGGCGACGAGTTATCTTTGCAAGGGGTTGTTAGTCCCTTTGTCGCCGAGCTGCAAATATTAAGATCTCGATCCATCCTTGGCAAAGTGATCGAACAGTATCAACTGGACATCGAAGCCGAGCCAGACTATTTTCCAGTGCTTGGACGATTGATGGCTGGTATGTCACGCAATGGTGAGCAAGATATTGAAGGTGGAAGAAATATTCAGATAGATAACTTTGATATTCCAGCTCAATATTTAAACAAGCCGTTCTATCTAACCGTTCTGCCAAATGATCAATACGAACTGGTCGACTTCAATGAGAATCCAATACTAGTGGGGTCGGTTGGCGCTCCCGCCATTACTACAGAGTCTGCGGATCATGTGTTTTCGATAGAAGTCTCATTATTGCAATCTGAAGTGGGTAAACGATTTGTCGTGAAAAAAAGTAATCGCGTTGCGGCAATAGAAAAACTACGAGACAAGCTTCGTATTACCGAGTTGGGTCCCGAATCAGGCATTGTGAAGCTAGAGCTTCTTGGTACTAGCCGATCGAAAATTGTCGACATACTTAACTCTATTGTCGAGGCGTATTTACAGAAAAAAAGTGCGGCGAAAATTGCCGTTGCACAGAAAAATCTGGACTTTCTTGAAAACCGACTTCCAGAAGTGAAAAATGATCTTGAGCGATTCGAGTCTGATTTGAACGAATTTCGACTGGAACGTGGTTCATTTGATTTTGATTTGGAAACGCAAGCCACCTTAACCAGAATTGTGAAAATTGAGGCCGATATAGGCGAATTAAACCTGAAGCGAAAAGAGCTAAGAGCCAGATTTACCAACCAGCACCCGAATATTACAAGTTTAGATGCGCAAAAGAATCTCCTTACCATTGAACTAGAAGAGTTAGAAAAAGCTGTTAATACTCTGCCCCAGGTGCAGCAGCAATATCTCGCTTTAACACGAAATGTAGACGTAAATACGACACTCTATACCGCGTTACTTTCTCGTGCACAAGAATTAAAAATCGCGATGGCAAGTGCTACCAATGATATCAGTGTGCTGGATTTTGCCAGCGCAGGCAACGACCCGATAAAGCCAAAGAAAGCCCTTTCGCTAATTGTATCTGTCCTGTTTGGCGCTATGACAGGCATTCTACTGTCACTGTTCAAAGATTCTCTGTTGAAAGGCGTTGAAGATCCAGCGGAGTTAGAAGAACAGCTTTCGTTACCAGTACTAGCAACCATTCCACAAAGTGTAAAACAGCTTTCGCTGGATAAATTCGCCATTAAAAATAAAGCGAAAGTCATGGCGCTTGCCTATATGTTTCCCAACGATAAAGCAATTGAAAGCCTTCGTAGCCTACGTTCAACCTTGCTGTTTCACAAAAATAGAACCTCGAATAACATCATATTGTTCACTAGCGCCAGCCCAAAAGTGGGGAAATCTTTTACTAGCCTAAATATGGCAATAGTGCTTGCAAACAGCGGACAATCGGTTTGCCTTGTCGATGGCGATATGCGTAGAGGGCGTTTACACAAGGCCTTTCGGGCAAAACAACATCCGGGATTATCTGGTGCTATAGAAAAATCACTTTTAACAGATGACGTTGTCAGAACCACTCACATCAAGGGGTTGTCATTTGTTGCGCGTGGTTTACCACCCGATAACCCTTCCGATTTACTGTTTACAAAACAATTCCTTGCTTTTATGCAGATTCTCTCCCATCGCTTTGACCACGTCATCGTCGATGCACCGCCGGTATTGGCTGCTGCCGACGCCGGAATAATGGGAAATTCTGCTGGTACTACTTTGCTGGTTGTAAAATCCGGCGTTAATCCAATTAGAGAAATTGTCCAGTGTAAAAAGCAACTTGCTCACAATTCGGTGGAATTGACGGGAATTATTCTCAACAATATTATTATGACGAGAAAATCGAGGAGCTATGGTGGCTACGTTTACCAATATGCAACCGAGGACTCTTGAGTATGCTTCCACCGATTTGCTGTAGATTATTTAATGATAGAAAAAACTGATAAAACGGGTAATTATCGACTTCCAGTCATATGGATATTGGCCATAATCGCCACGATAAGCATTCAATCATGCTCCGGGGTCCCGGTTATCTACGACGGCAGCGATGCTAGCAGGGTAGATTTTGCAGCCGTAGTAGCTGAATTTCCTGAATA
>CALIMV010000417.1 GCA_938045275.1 uncultured Granulosicoccaceae bacterium | reverse complement strand
GGTAACTGCTGAAGCCGTCGACATAAAAGCCGGTACGGTTAACACGATTGTAGAACACAACACAATGAATGGCGCCGACATCTCTGGTGTAAATTACGCAGATAGCTTTATCGATATAAAGGGCGATGAAATCATTGTTCGATTTAATAAAATGGAATGGCAAGGCAATAGCCTTGTGGATCACGGTATCCATGTTCTAAAGCGTGAACACAACAATTCAAATGTGTATCAAAACGATGTCGCAATGGGCGATGGCATGGCCTTTCTGAAAATTGGCCGCGGCACAGTGCGAGCAGTTGATAATCGCTTGAATTATTCGGGGCCACTAGCCAATACTTACAGTAGTGGCGCGATTAACGCCAGTCTCGAAACTGACTTGCCAGCAGTTCATCAGTACACCGGCTTTCAAGACAGTGGCGGACCGCCAATCTCTGATCCAGCTACATGTCTGGCATTAGAACGAGATAAAAAAGTCGAAATCAACCTTGATCAATTCAACTGCGTGGATATACCTGTTGAGCTTTCGGGTCAATTGATGCAAGTATGGGACAGCAAGGATAACTCAAGCTGTAATTTCCGAGGCAAAGTGGTCTCGAGCAGCAATGGAGCTGAATGGGCAATAACCGCAAACTATGCAGGAACCCGCGAGATGACAGGTCGCCGTGTACTTGTTGAACCATCTAACGGATGCCTGTATTTGATTATGCGCTGGTTATGATGCCACCTCTTTTTAGCTGGTTTCAACCTCGACATTTAAAGCCTTTTGCAACCATGATCATGAACACAAATAGTTGAACAAATCAATACGCAAACGAGCGAAAGCGCACGCAGCAGCTGTGCCATACTTTTGTAACTGAGCAGCTAACGTTGTTTGCGTTGTTTTTATGTTATTAGTCGGTTCTGGCGGTACAATCAGTTAAAAACCACAATAACATCTGCCAACCTCAGCGTGAGTGCTAATCCATGTTAATAACAAATCTCGAAATAGTGCCCAACATTCGAATAATAAAACATATTGGCCTGGTACAAGGCAGTTCTGTTCGGTCTAAACATGTTGGTCGCGACATTATGGCGGGATTAAAAAATATATTCGGTGGCGAGTTGCAAGGGTACACGGAGTTGTTACATGAATCTCGCAAAGAAGCGACTGAACGTTTGGTTAAACAGGCTGAATCTATTGGTGCCAATGCAGTGTTAAATGTTCGATACAGTACATCAAGCATCGCGGCTGGAGCGGCAGAGATTTTTGTGTATGGCACGGCAGTACAAGTTGAACCAATAAATGACTCAACCTTGCCGTCCGCCGAGTAGAAATACAAATGACTCAATTTGTAATATTCATTGTATTTCTGGGCTGTGGTTTTATTTTTGGCCAAATGGCTGAAAAGAAACACTATAAGAGCATTATTGAGCGCGAACAGCAAACCAATCATTTACCAGTGATTGCAAGTAAGTTCCCACCAGAATCCGGCTCCTACCATCAACAATTGATCGCTGGCAGCGTTGTCGTTGCTTCAGACTACTTTAAGTCTTTCACCGCTGGGCTAATAAATATATTCGGCGGTCATGTTACGCCATACGAATCATTATTAGATCGTGGTCGACGTGAAGCCATCCTACGAATGAAGCATGAAGCACAACAGATTAATGCTGACTATGTATTCAACATTAAACTTGAAACAACGCGCATAGCGACCGGACGGTTAGGCGCTATTGAAGTACTGGCCTACGGCACCGCACTGATTCCACATCAAAATGCCTCTGAGCAGCAAGACGCGCAACAGAACGCACTGCAGGCATAATTTAGTGCGTTACGAAAATCGTCAAAGCCCAGAAGGCATCAATGTCACCAAAGTTAATCCGTTTGCCCAATTTCTCAAATTGTTGGCAATGGCGGCTATTTTTGTCGTTTTATTGGTGATCGTATTACAATTTTTTGGCGGCGCACTCGCAAAACGTATTCCATTCAAATACGAAGTCCAGTTAATGGATAATCTCGACATCAGTCTGAGCGAGGTTGAACCTTCGGCAGAAATAGTATTGTATTTAAATGAACTGGCTGCACGCCTCGCATCAGAAATACCTTTATCTGAAGATAAACAAGTGTATGTGCATTACAACGATGAATCTGTATTTAACGCGTTCGCCACTATAGGTGGCAACTTACTCTTCTATCGTGGGTTGCTGGAAAAAATGCCAAGTGAGAACGCACTCGCAATGGTTATGGCACACGAGATAGCACACATAAATCACCGCGACCCTATAAGCGGTCTTGGAGGCGGTGTCGCCAGCATGATCGCCTTGTCGATGGTTACCGGCGACACGGGTTTCGCTGGAAGTTTGCTGACACAAGCAGGTACCGTCACCGTTACACAGTTTACACGAGGTATGGAAACAGCTGCCGACACAGCGGCGCTCGGGGCAGTGTACAGATTGTATGGGCATGTCAATGGCGCGAGTTCATTGTTTGAAATTATGGGGGATGTTCAGTCAGACAATAAATCAGTACCTGATTGGCTGGAGCGTTTCGCGGCAACTCACCCTTTGAGCAATGATCGCGTTGAAGCAGTAGCCAACACAGCACAACGCAACGGCTGGTCGACTGAGGGTGAGCTTACGCCTTTACCAGATGCGTTTTTGGATTGGCTGAACATTAACTAGACCTTGCGACCACTAGCCATTTGGGGGAGGCGTATCGAGATACGTTCTGTGCCTAAAGGTCAATAAAACCAAGCGCTATAAATGTTCGTCCTAAAGTAATGCTCATTTCAGTTAATACTTCTACCAAACACCAAAATCAAATTTAGGGTATCCCCTAATTGACGGCTTATCTGAAAATCTTATAGTGGGAGTTAAAAGCTGTCACTTAAATTTGAGGATAAATATGAAGCTGAATGATTCCACGGTCAATAACACGTCAAACCAAACGTATGCATACCGACCG
>CALIMV010000416.1 GCA_938045275.1 uncultured Granulosicoccaceae bacterium | reverse complement strand
TATAGTGGTACGACTTGCCATACCAAAATTTATCAGCCAGTCGTGCATCAAGACACCAGTGCTGCATTGGTTTAATTCTCTCTCCAATAGCGTGCCAGGCGCGCTCCGAAAAAGCCACCAGCGACACACCAGGAATAGAAGAAAGGCCTTTTTGTCCACCTGTAATCACTGCATCGATATCCCAGTTATCCATTTCCAGAGGCATCGTACTAAGCGTACAGACCGCATCAACCACAATCATGCACCCATGGGCGCGCGCCAGCTTGCAAATTTCCGGTAGTTCGTGATTACAAACGGTATTAGACGTTTCGCCCTGCACAATAGTTAATACGCGTGGCTGATAACGAGTAATGTATTCACGAACGCTTTCTACCGTTACGGCTTTAGTGTGTTCTACCTCCAGCCTCACAACAGATGCGTTAACGCGTTCTGCCATTTCAGCCAAACGGTTACTAAAAAAACCATTGCAAATCGATAAAACAGTATCGCCTTCCTCAACCAAATTGACTATCGCCATCTCCATAGCAGCAGAGCCGGGTCCAGCCACACCCAGTATGCGAGCCGAATGGCTCTGGAACACATAGCGAGACATACTTTTAACCTGTTCGATAATCTGCGCCATGGTGTCACCCAAATGATTGATGACAATTGAATTAGCGGCGGCAACACGGGATGGAATAGGCACTGGCCCAGCCCCCATCATTAGCAGTGGCTCTTCAGGTAATAAATTGTCGAGCGGTTGAATGCTACTGGGTACCGGTACTTTTGTTTCAGTAGGCAAGGTCGCAGGTATACTATTATTCAGACTATTCATTTCTCAGGTTATTCATCTCTAAAGTCACCCATGCATTATTGTGAAAGAGTACTGTGTTTGCTGGTTTATTGTCTAAATATTAAGTATTCATCTTACAAATAGGTCTAAAATTGCGAGAGAATCTGCGATTTTGAAGTATAACAGTGACAACTAAGAACAACGAAATCCGTGTGACCTACAGGCTGGAATCAGCTGGTGACATAGCAGCCCTTGCTGACAAAATCGCCTCAGATCAATCAACAGGTACCTTCACTGAACTTCCCGGTGAGACCAGGGCAGTGCGTGCCCGCTGCGCGGCCCGTGTTATTAGTGTGCGTCCACTGGAGCCAATCGATGTGCCATCCATTCCAGACCAAACAGGCACAGGTCTTTATCACCGTGCAGACGTAGTCATTGCATTTCCGATTGAGGCCATTGGTACTGATATAGCCGCATTGATGACTATTACCATTGCAGGAGTGTATTCAGTGCGCGGGCTAACTGGCGTGCGGGTAACAGACATTGACTTGCCCGATGTGTGGTCCTGCCATCCTGGTCCACAATTTGGCATTGCCGGATCTCGCCGTTTAATGGGGGTTAACGAAGGGCCAATTATCGCATCGATCATTAAGCCCTCGCTGGGGCTTTTACCGGAAGACACAGCCAAAGTTGTCAAAACACTGTGTGAGGCTGGAGTGGATTTTATCAAGGATGATGAAAAATTGATGAGCCCCGCTTATTCAACTCTGGAAGAGCGGATAAATGTAATTATGCCTGTAATCAACGAGCATGAACAGAAAACAGGCAAACGCGTGATGTACGCTTTCGGTATCTCATCTGCAGATCCTGATGTAATGTTGCAGAATCACGACTTGGTGGCAAATGCCGGCGGCAATGCTGCTGTGATTAATATCAATTCCATTGGCCATGGTGGTATGTCGTTCCTGCGCAAGCGCTCGCAGCTGTGTTTGCACGCCCACCGTAATGGTTGGGACATCCTGACTCGACACCCTGGCCTTGGCATGGAATTTCGCGTGTATCAGAAAATTTGGCGTTTGCTTGGCGTCGATCAATTTCAGATAAACGGCATCCGCGCGAAATATTGGGAACCCGATGATAGTTTTGTTCGGTCTTTTAAAGACCTGGCAACGCCGATATTCTCCGATGCAGATTGCTGTCTTCCAGTGGTTTGCTCTGGCCAATGGGGAGGACAAGCAGTTGAAACCTACAAAAGGACTGGTCGCACCCTGGATTTAATGTATTTAGCCGGTGGTGGCGTGCACGGGCACCCGATGGGTATAGCCGCCGGCGTGCGGGCGATAAAACAGGCATGGGATGCTGCGGCATTGAATATTGAGCTTGCTGACCACGCCCGCAACCACCCCGAATTGGCTGCCTCACTCGACAAGTGGAGCTAATTTTAAAAATTGACGTTACTATATCTGCACACTAAAAATAAGAACGTACACAAACCAAGTAATAATTCATGAGTTCTTATGCATCTTTAACAATTACTTTTAGGTTGCCGGAAAGCTTATCGTGACAGATATTTGGATAGGAACCAGTTGGAAAATGAATAAAACCCTGGCTCAGGCCGAGGTGTTTTCCAGCGCACTGATAAAGGCAGATAAAACGCGCAATCACAATATTCAACGGTTCGTTATACCGCCATTCACCTGCGTGCGAGAAGTGAAACAGCAACTGCGTGACACATCGATTAAAGTGGGTGCACAGAACATGCATTGGATGGACAACGGCGCCTGGACTGGCGAGATATCGGCTCCCATGCTAACCGACTGCAATCTCGATCTGGTCGAACTTGGCCACTCGGAACGTCGCGCGCATTTTGGTGAAACTGATGAAATCGTCGGCCTAAAAACAGAATCTGCTGTGAGACACGGACTAACGCCGTTGATATGCATTGGAGAAACCTTAGCTGAGCGCGAAGCGGGTCGTGCAACCGACGTACTGGCACAACAGATAACGGCAGCTTTGGGCAAACTGTCGTCCGAACAGAAATCGGCTTCGATTCTGTTGGCTTATGAACCAGTATGGGCGATCGGAGACGGTGGTATTCCTGCTACCTCCGACTACGCGGATGAGCGGCACATGGAAATCAAATCGATAGCCTCAGACCTACTAAACAAAAATGTGCCTTGTTTGTATGGAGGCTCGGTCAACCCGGAGAATTGTCAAGAATTAATTCGGTGTGCGAATATCGACGGGCTGTTCATCGGGCGCTCAGCCTGGCAGGTTGAAGGCTACCTGGATATTCTCAGTCGATGCGATCAAGTAATAGAAACAAATCAGACCAATTAGATTAAAAGAGGAAAACGATGAAAATTGCTGTAGCGGGAGATAGTGCTGGTGAAGAACTGGCTGCAATTTTGGCTAAATACTTAAGTGATCGCTTCGATGTCGCAGACATCTCACACACCGATTCGGGTGCCGATGCCTTTTACGCGCAGCTATCGGACCGAGTTTGTGCACAAGTCATCAGCGGAGCATACGATCGCGCCATTTTAGTGTGTGGTACCGGCATAGGCGTTTGTATTTCTGCCAATAAAACTCCTGGAATTCGCGCAGCATTAATCAGTGATGCGTATTCTGCAGGTAAAGCAGCTACGTCTAACAATGCACAGGTTGTTACCCTGGGTGCCCGCACAATCGCTCCAGAACTTGCCAAAACAATCGTCGACGCCTATCTCGATAAACAATTTGACCCCAACGGCCCATCGGCAAAAAACGTAGAGGCTATAAGTGATGTTGATGCCAAACATCGTAGAAACTAGCACTGCATTTAAAAGTTCCCACCATCGGCTGAAGTTTAAGAATGTTTGGTTCTCAAACTTCAGCTGATAAACCGATACAGCTTTATCATTTCGGTAATCCTAAGGTCCAATGCCATTTGTTGGAACCTGACGATGAACTTAAACAAGACATACATTATTATTGGCACATAAAAATAGCGCAAGGGCCTGTAGACCTTACAGTCATTCCAGACAACGCCATTGATTTTATAATGTCACCTGATGTAGCTGATTTCGCAGCTGTGTACTTTCCCGCTGCTGAAATGTTCACCATTGCGCTTGAAGGTCCTGTGAGCTATGCCGGAGTGTGTTTTCAATTTGGCAAAATAGAGCGCTTTTTTGACATATCAACAAACGAAATGCGTTGTCTGGCTGAAGGTGCATCAACCTTACAACACCTCAGACTTGATAAAATAGTGAATCAGTTGCAGGGTGAAAAAAGCCTTGCGCGTATAAAAAGTGCATTTAATACGGAATTTTTAAACAGAAAAAACCATAAACGCAAAAGCCCAGAAAAAATGGCGACTGTCGATGTTCCCCGCTTGATTGCCGCGATGCAACAGACTGTCGGCGATGCCGGCATGTCCGACTTGGCAGCTCGATTCGAGTTAAGCGATCGGCAGTTCCGTCGCATACTGACCAATATGTTTGGATTTGGGCCTAAAAAGATACAAAGAATAGTTCGACTACAGTTAGCCATTCGAGAATTGATGCACGCAGAACGCGAAGGTGTGTTAGATGGCTTTTACGATGACGCCCATAGAATACGCGAATTGCGAACGTTGACAGGTATGACACCAGGCGATATCCGACGTTTGGCCGAAATCTACAATCAATCGAAGTAGGGAGGCAGTATCGTTGTAGCCTCAATAAAGCAACTGAGGTTAACCCCCATGATTGATTTCGTATCACTATTTCCGGTTTACGTTACTGAAAATCTCGCAGCATTGAAAACCTTTTATTCAGCGATGTTCGGTTTTCAGGCGGTATTTTTCGATCCGGAATTCTACCTGCATCTACAGCACCCTGAAAACGGAACGCAAATCGGATTCCTTATGCCGGCCCATGCAACTCAGCCAGCATTTTTACACGCACAGACGCAATTCGAAGGTCAGGTTTTAACCTTTGACGTAAGCGATGTAAAGGCAGCACTAGCCGTGGTAAAAGAGGTAGAACTGGATATCTTTTTTCCCTATACGGAGGAACCATGGGGTCAAAATCACTTCATGATAAAGGACCCGGCTGGATTAGTGCTCGATATAGTAGAGCACGTGGAATAACAAAAAACCTTAATCCAGTAGTGCAACAATGTCAGAAAAACCTGTTGCAATAAAATCAGCTCCTTTGGACAGTAACGCGCTGTCGTGCCCTGGTGGACAATGGTTTCCTCCAGTAAATCCTATCACCTGCATTCCAGCGCGCTTGCCCGCTATAACGCCGTTTGCACTGTCTTCGACTACCACACAATCAGTGGGTAGAACATTAAGTTCGCTGGCCGCGTGAAGAAATAAATCGGGTGCAGGTTTACCGTAGTCGACAAGCTGAGTAGAAAATATATGCGGATTGAAGTGATCAAAGAGGTTCGTGCTGGTCAGCTTCGAATTAAGCGAGTTGATCGACGAACTTGATGCTACGCATTTTGGCAGTGTTATCGAACTGATCGCATCGACAGCACCGGCAATGGCCTGTAATTCCTCTTTCAGTTTTCTGTTGATTATCTCCTCTAAAGGATTGAAAAAATCCTTCGGTAGTGGTTCGCCTTTTTTTTCTACAAGAAGCGCGGATGCTTTTGTCATCCAATCACCAACCGGGATGCCCATAAACTGATCGATATAGTCTTCAGTGCTAAATGTGAGACCGTGCTGTTTTAAAAATGCCAACTCCGCATCAATAAGTAGCGCCTCGCTGTCAACGAGTACACCGTCACAATCGAAAATGATCAATTTCATTGTTATTAACTTAGTTTGTCTGGGTGTTGGTTATTTGAATCATTCAGTTTCAGACGATTTTGCCCAAAGATTAATTCCCTGGTCGCTGGCATGACGATCAATCTCTTGAAGTTCGTCATCGGTAAAATCCAGGTGACTTACAGAGCCTACGCACTCAATAATTTGCTCAGGCTTTGAAGCACCAATTAATGCCGTTGTTATTCCCTCGTTTCTCAATACCCAGGCTATGGCCATTTGTGCAAGTGATTGCCCTCGCTTTTCAGCAATTGAATTCAGTGAACGTAATGAGGCGATGGATTGTTCATTAAGGAATTCAGGACGCAATGATTTCCCCTGCGATGCGCGACTACCTTCTGGCACGCCATTAAGATAGCGGCTGGTTAACATACCTTGCGCTAGCGGTGTGAATGCAATGGAGCCGACGCCAAGCTCTGCGAGCGTTGTCTTCAAACCATCGGTTTCCACCCAGCGATTGAACATATTATAACTTGGCTGATGAATGAGACACGGTGTACCAAGATCGTTGAGAATTGCTACCGCCTCGCGTGTTTTTTCTGAATTGTATGAAGAAATACCGACATACAACGCTCGACCAGATCGAACAATATGGTCAAGTGCGCCCATGGTTTCCTCAAGTGGTGTATTTGGGTCAAACCTGTGTGAGTAAAAAATATCAACATAATCCAGACCCATGCGCTTCAAGCTTTGATCACAGGACGCAATCAGGTACTTGCGGGATCCATACTCGCCGTACGGACCCGGCCACATCAAGTAACCAGCCTTGGATGAGATTATTAGTTCATCGCGATAGCTGCTGAAGTCGGTTTTTAAAATACGACCAAAGCTCTCTTCAGCCGAGCCTGGTGGTGGTCCGTAATTATTGGCTAGATCGAAATGCGTTATGCCATGATCGAATGCTGTATGACAAAGTTTCCTATGCATACTTTCAGGCACATCGTGTCCAAAGTTATGCCACAAACCGAAAGATATTGCTGGCAGTTTTAGTCCAGAATTGCCGCAACGTCGAAAAGGCATTGAATCGTATCGACTGGGATTTGGCTGGTATAGCATCAAACATTCCTATTAGAAATTAGCTAGATATTTGGCGCGCGTAGTCTTTTTTATAATCTACAACTACTGTGACTATTTTTAATTGTACGCGTGAGCATCATATCGCATGATTTCTATTCTTCATAGAGCAATTTTTTGTCGGTAAACATGTTTAGTACTCCACCGCGAATCACAAAGAACTGATGTAAGCTATATAAAAATCCAATTTATTTGAAATAACTAATGGTATAAGCTCCTGCCTATCATCTAACCACCTTAGCCAGACCAAATATGCCTGATTGATTGATATCGGAATATACTAATCATGACGTAGTGGCAACGCCAATTTTTCGTATCAACTAAAACAAAAAAGAGTAGGCACTAACAGAATTTCAGCACCAGATTACCGATCAATCAGGAATTAAAAGAAGCTGGAAATTTAAAGTCGACCCTGCATCTTTAGAGGCTATATAACCAAAGAAACCGAATTACTTATTCCAAGCGATGACAGTCCGCTAAAAGATCGGACCAGTTGGAAATTATTTGTGACGATATTAGATTCAGATAGCACTCAATAAAATAGAACGAACTGAATATTGCTGTAAGCATTGACCAATCAGGCTCTATTAC
>CALIMV010000415.1 GCA_938045275.1 uncultured Granulosicoccaceae bacterium | reverse complement strand
AAATAAAGCGGTAATAGACGTTTTAGATGTGGGCGAATACCCTGAAGGTGTTAACACTCACCCAGATGACAAACGCGTTTATGTGGCCAATTGGTTTAGTAACACTGTATCGATAATCGACGCCGATACTGGCGATATTGTGGCAACAATAGACACAGGCGACGGCCCTCGTGCCTACGGCAATTTTTTTCGTTGATCTAACGCCAATCAGTACAGACCTGCATTACCATAAAGTTGGCATCCCGCCTTTTAGCCCATTTCCATTGTATACAAACCGCCTGACGGAACGATCGTTGCTTGATCTTCATAGTGTCTGCGCATGCGGATGGTAAACTCAGCGGCACTAAAGATACTGCGGTAAACCAGCTCCAGAGCGTTACGGTATACGGGCAAGCAGTTATTAATAACATGTAAAATTGTCGAACACGACGCAATTTCTGCGTGCTAGCGGCCAAAGTAAAGCCAACCCTCGTACGATAACAATGCTATGGACCGCCGCTACACTTACGAAACAGATGATTGATGTGAGTCACAAAAATTTACTTATAGTAGTGCCGTTAGTCGTTTTATTGGTGGCTTGTGCGTCGCCTGCGCGTGACAATAATCAAGCCCGTAACACGGGGCTCCCGGTCACTGAAAATCCAAATGCTGAGTACTCAGTTAGTGAGAATTACAACCTCGATCTCATTGAATACACCGTAAAGTCTGGCGATCGTCTTAGCGATATCGCCAAAGAAATCACCGGTCAATCGAGCACTTGGCGTGAAATAGCCGCGTTTAACAGTATTGATAACCCACGTAACCTGCAAACCGGTACGGTGCTGGCAATACCAACCGAACTCATTGCCGGTTTCGAGAATTCAACAAACGCTGTGAATACTCAAAACGAGCAATTGATAACCACCCCTGAAGCTCAGTCATCCTCGTTGGCCGTGCGACTTAATGAACCCGAAGAATCAACAGTGATCGTTACGCCAGTAACCACTAATCGCGATTTTGAACTCAACCCAATCGATCCCAACACACCTCGGCCGCCGCGGACTTACCGCGGTGAAGGCACCCAGGTTAAGGTCATTGGCAGCTATTACCCAAAGGGTATTTATACTGAACCTGCAGCCTACTCCAAGCTCATTCTGCGTGCCGCTCCGGGTACATTGTTTGTGCTAGACAGGCAGGTGAACGACTGGTATAAAATCGAAACAGCCTCTGGAAGTGGGTACATTCGCGTCAGCGATGCTGCTATCGTCGAAAAGAGCGAGTAAAATCCTGTGCACGCACGCGCTTGAAAAGCTATCGCTGAATAATGAAAAGACTAACACTGTTACGCCACGCCAAATCGAGCTGGGTCGAGGAAGGCTTGCCAGATTACGTTCGACCACTTAGCGATCGCGGCTTGCGTGATGCGCCGATGATGTCTCAACGCCTGTTAGATCAATCGTGGACGCCAGACTACATTCTTTGTAGCGCGGCCAATCGGACCCGCCAAACTGGAGAGTGCGTCGTCAAAGTACATTCGCTGGATGAAAGTCACATTGCTTTTCATGATGCACTTTACCTGGCGTCTGCCAGCACCATAGTCGAATTTATTGAGCAAACCAGTAACGATGTTCAACACTTGATGATTATTGCGCACAACCCAGGGCTCGAAACTCTAGGCCGGCAGCTGCATCCTGAATCACCCAGCAGGCTGGCAACATGTGCCCTTTTGAATTTTGAAATTCACAGCGATAGCTTCACCGTAGAACCTGATACGAAGGTTGATTTCGTATCGCACGACTTCCCCAAAAACGACTGACCTCAAAACCTTCCGCAGTACATGTAACACCAGAAAGGCGTTTGTACAGGTATTGGGACGATGACTTTAAGCCGGATCTATTTTTTCCAAAACTATGCTGGGCGAGTCACCACGTCGGTAGTAACGCGGGTGGTTCTGCATTTCAACCATAGCAGCGTCCCGCTCCTCGGCGGTATCAAACCAGCGCGAGCTGACCCAGTCTTCGCCAAGTAAATGAGGTGCGGACATGGGATCGTCCTTGGGCATTTTTACGCTAATACCATAACTTTGTGTGGAAGCGCTCATGGCTGAAACCTCATTAAATTTGTCCGCCTATTCTAGTGCCATCAAGCAACTCTGTGGCCAATGTGCGTGAAATTAAAAGCGTACATTTCACGAAATATTGCCAGCAATCACCAAAATCGCTGCTCACAACGCTACGCAACCCGATACACTATCGCTTAAGCCTCTAACTTTGGAAGTATTCGAATGAAATATGTTTTCGCACTGCTTGGCCTTATGGTGCTAACCAGTTGTACTCAAGAGTCGCAAAACAAACTTGGACGCGCCGTGCAGAACTGGACCGGTACCGATGGCATTCTGGAAGTCTATGCCGGGGATAAACTGGTCAAACGATTTATGAAAATTGACAAACTCACCACGGCTGCCGGTACGGACTCTGGCGAATCCCGCCCGTATCGATTTGGTTATGGCGTACTCGACGATAATTTGAATGGCACTATCGATGACGGTGAACAGAAGGTCTATTTCGAATTCAGTGACTATTCCACTTCTTACGTATTTTACGGCAACCCCGGCTAATGCTTATGCGCACTTGCAGTCAAAAAATTGGTATTAATCAATGATTTATTGACTTTACTGCAGGTGCTACTACTATCTTTCCACGTGCTCCGAAAAATATGGTGTCACGTTCTCACCCCCAAATCGGGCCCGCCAGTCGGGCCCATTTTTTTGCTTACCGGTACGTTCCGTCGGGCTTTGATTGTTCAATCAGTCAGTTAGCGATGGTTTTCAGTGCGTCGGGCGCAATTGGGTATAATCAGAAATCAAACCTGTAGAGTGCAAAACCCATGCGGATGGATTTTTTCAGTGGACTGGTAGAAAAAGAGATCGAAGGTGCCAAAGCTACTGTCACTGCCGAGGGCAGTAAGTTCGAGGCGCTCGTTATTAGCGATGCGTTCGAAAATGTCAGCATGGTAAACCGACACAAAATGGTGTACTCAGTACTTGAGGAACACATAAAATCAGGCGCTATTCATGCCCTGACGATCAAAGCGCACACTCAGGCAGAGTACGAAACCAAGCAATAATTTGCGCGTTGCATCACGTTTTTAGGTTCGAATGGCCCGAAATTCGCTTCAAATCACCCTAACACCGAGGCAAGCGCTAATGCGCGAAGGGGATGGTTTTGAAAGTAGCATTAGAGAATCAGGTTAACCCCGAAAGCACGTCCTGGATAAACGGCCTATCCAGCGTTTTGCGGCTTTGCGACAACAACATCGATCTGAGCCTGAAAACCATCATCTGCTCAGACGGTAAAAACGGCCGGCTTGCGCTGTACGTTCCACCTGAAATGTCTGACTACCAGCCAGAAAACTTGCGCTATTTGCATGTTCTGGCCAATCGCAATGGCTGCACATTAATTGAAGATCGACGCGAACTCGACATTCGCCCTTTCGTTGAACGGCGCGATTTAAAACCCAATCAGTTAGCTGAAGGCATTTCTGATCTACTTCAACAAACCGGCATGCCTGGCCCGCGTGCGCCACTCTCATCACCACATCGGCTGGCCCCCGGCAACCTCAATGTTACTTTGCCTCAATTGATTGATATGGTTGCCCACTCAATCGGCAAGAGCAAATGCGTTGTGCTGCTGCCGCCACCGTCACTTGTGGCAACAACAGGCAATGAGACCTACCCCATCTGCGCCTATGGGTGCAGGCTGATCACAGCTGACGCTGAACTAACGCTGAGCTTTTTCGATTCACCCGGATTCAAAGCAATCGGGTATACAACCAATAATCAGTTTGTTATGCACGTGCTAATCGGCGGTGGACCGCTGAAATCACCTCACATTTGGGCAAACTACGATGCCATGCGAAATAACCGATTCAGGTTCCAGCTGTTTCGCAGCACCCAGCCCGGCCAGGATTACGGCCTGCTGTACAACACGTTTTTTCTCAATATTGGAGCCAATTAAGCCGATGCCGGCTATCCGATCACTAATACGTTTACTGACCATTGGGTACCGTACGTCAAAGCCATACAGATGCACAACGGTGCGCTGATTTTTGGCGCATAATAGGCGTCTTTACACTTTAAGAAAAAACACATTGGCACTGATCAGAGCCCAGTCACTAACCGTCGCGTTCGGTGCCGTACCGGTACTGGATAAAATTAATTTCGCGATTCAGGCAAACACGCGTACCGCTTTGGTCGGGCGCAATGGCGAAGGCAAATCCACATTGTTGAAGGTGATCGGCGGCTTTATTGATGCCGATTCCGGTGAATTAAGCCAGCGCAGCTCCTTAAAAACGGCCTACCTGCAACAAACTGTGCCCGCGACCATGACCGGCGATGTGTACTCTGCGGTGGCAAGTGGGTTACCCGAAGCGGGTGATCTATTGGCAGAGTTTCATAGACTCTCTACCGATACGGAAAATTTTGATGCGAATAAGCTGCAACGCGTACAGGATAAAATAGAGGCCAAAGACGCATGGGCACTTGGCCAAAGAGTTGAAGAGACCATCTCTCGCATGAGCCTGAATGGCGATACCGATGTGGCAGGTTTGTCTGGCGGTATGAAACGTCGTGTTTTGCTGGCCAGTGCCATTGTTTCCGACCCG
>CALIMV010000414.1 GCA_938045275.1 uncultured Granulosicoccaceae bacterium | reverse complement strand
TGATAAGTCAATTCCTGCGGTGAGAATGACCAGGCTTTGTGCCGCACCGATAATGCCAACAATAGCAACTTGTTGTAATACCAGTGTCAGTGCAAAAGGTGAGAAAAATTTTGGACCTATATAAAACCCAAATCCTGCAATCGATGCCAGTAGCACCATGAGTGGAATAACTGATGGATTGCGATGCAAAGTCGATTTGATCCAAACCAGAAACTTGTTCTGCTTATCGTCAAACGTTGCTACTTCATCAACACTGTCTTTTAGCGTCGATTCAAAATCTTGTATTGCCAAGGTTTACTCCGATGGTGGTCAATCGTTTTTTCTTAAAATCGCTGCAGCTTCACTGGCAGGCCATATTCATTGTTGTTATAGGCTCATATCGCGTTATTTGACCGGTTAATCAGAAATGCCCAGTCGTGTTTTATCGAGCAGACCCTTTGTTGTGAGCTTGAAAGCCACGCGATCCCGATGATACCGCTTCAGTTGTTATATCTTGCTTACATAAAAACGGCGCTAAAATTCAGCGCCGTCTTTGTACTTACTTGTAGTTTAAATCTGGATACTACAAAAACCCACAATCAACATTGACGCATGGGTTAGAGGAGGCCATTAGCCCCAACACTTTTCCGTACCTTCAGTGGTGTCGATAGACTCAACACCTTCAGCTGGTTTGTCAGTGACCAGGTTTACACCGGTGTCGAAAAAATCAAGACCAGGCGTGTTTTCAGGTTTGGTGCCGTCTTTCGCCCAGGCAGCAATTGCTTCAATGCCCAGCGAAGCCATTAGCAGAGGGTACTGTTGTGATGTAGCACCGATAACACCCGCTTTCACGTCGGCTACACCTGGACAACCACCGTCAACTGAAACAATAAGCACATCACCTTCACGGCCAACTGCTTTTAATGCTTCGTAAGCACCAGCGGCAGCGGGTTCATTGATAGTGTAGACAACGTTAATCATTGGATCTTTGATTAACAGGCTTTCCATTGCTGTACGACCACCTTCTTCGTTACCGGCAGTCACTTCGTTACCGATAATGCGGGGGTCGGTCTCATCTCCCCATTTATTGGGATCGCCTAAGTCAATACCGAAGCCCTGTAAGAATCCCTGATCGCGAAGTACACCTACAGAAGGCTGACTCACGGCTAAATCGAGCATACCGATTTTCGCATCTTTAGCAGCATCACCCATGGCAGCGGCTGCCCATGCGCCGATCAGTTCACCGGCTTTGAAGTTGTCTGTAGCAAAAGTTGCATCAGCTGAATCGATAGGTTCCAGAGGCGTATCTAATGCAATAACCAATAGTCCAGCGTCTCGCGCTTGCTGTACCGTGGGTACAATGCCCTTGGTATCGGATGCGGCTATGAGAATGCCTTTGGCGCCGTCTGCAATGCAGGCTTCAATGGCTGCGACTTGACTTTCAGAATCACCATCGACTTTACCGGCATAAGATTTCAAGCTCACACCCATTTCTTCAGCTTTCGCTGTAGCACCTTCTTTCATTTTTACGAAAAATGGGTTGGTGTCTGTTTTTGTGATCAGGCAGGCGGCAGTTTCTGCCTGTGCCATTGTCGTACCAGCGATGGTTAAGGCGACGATGCCTGCTGCCGGAAGTAGGGTTTTTCTCAATGTCATTTCTGATTTTCTCCTCGTGGGTCGGACCGTTGATTATATCTGTTCGTGTTCAATATCAGGCGTAGCAATTAAATCGTTTTTTCGACTCGTTGGTCAACCTGAGTCAGGCACCACGCAAGGGTCACACAGATGATTTTCGACTGTCAATTCAGCAACTGGTCTGAAAGTGTCATTTCGGGTAACGCGTCGAGGAATAGTGGCTGATTTCGCAGCTTGGTGCGACATTTTGGGCAAAACCGTTTTGTTTATGCCTATAGGTATGATTTAGAATTGGCGGCTCGGAATCTGCTAGGCTTTGCGCCAATGAGCTATACGACCAACGGGCGATTGATTGTTGTTGTTGGCCCCAGTGGGGCCGGTAAAGACAGCATTCTAAAAGGCGCCGAAGAGTATTTTAACGACCAAACGCGTGTTGAATTTGTACGTCGCACGATCACTCGCGAATGCGACCCGAAGAGTGAACTTCACGATAGTCTTCCCATTGATCAGTTTATTGCCCGACAAAAACGCGGTGAATTTTCGGTGTGGTGGCAAGCCAATGGGTTGTACTACGGCATTCCGGTCGATGTATTTGCAAAAATTGATCAGGGAAAATTGCTTATAGCCAACGGTAGCCGAGCAGCAATCGCGGATATTCGATCGAAATTTAAACAACTGACAGTGGTGCACATATCTGTTCCCGACGATGTGCTGGCGAGCCGTTTAACGAGTCGTCGCCGAGAGACGGCCGATCAGATTGAGCAGCGCTTAAGGCGAAATAAAACCATAAATGCCATTCAAGGCGATGATGTTGTCACAATCGATAATAGCGCTGCAAGGGAGACGGCCATCGATGAATTTATCGCACTGGTAGAGTCGATGTTAAGTGAAACAGCCAAATAGTAGTGTTTTGGCTGTTTGTGTCCGAGCACTGGTCAACGCATTTTCCTATGAATTGCATCAGAACGACATGCCCCCTTTTCGCGCAAAGGTGGTAAATGTTAGCTTCGCGTTTTAATTTTTGAACAAGTAAGGTCACACATGAAAGTAGGGTTTATTGGGCTGGGTAATGTCGGTGCAAAACTGGCAGGCAGTTTATTGCGCAACAACGTTGATCTCACTGTACGAGATTTGGAAAAAAGTGTTGCCCAGTCATTTCTTGACAGCGGGGCGACCTGGGGTGAATCGCCAAAGGCCATGGCAGAGCAGTGTGATTTGCTTATAACGTGTTTGCCGTCACCGAAAGCGAGCGCAGCGGTGCTTGAAGCGGAAGACGGTGTTATTGCGGGCCTGTCTGCAGGGAAAATCTGGGCAGAGATGAGTACCACAGATGAGGCGGAAGTTACGCGTCTTGGAAAGTTGGTTCATGCCAAAGGTGCCGCCGCCGTCGATTGTCCTGTGTCTGGCGGTTGCCACCGGGCTGCGACTGGAAATATTGCTATCTTTGCGGGATGTGACAGGGATGTGTTCGAGCGCATGTTACCCGTGCTTACGCTGCTGGGGCGCCGTGTATTGCACACTGGCGATCTTGGCAGTGCATCCATTCTCAAGGTTATGACAAATTATCTGGCAACGGCCAACTTGCTGACTTTGTGTGAAGCGTTAACCACCATGAAAGGCGCAGGGCTCGACCTTGCAACAACCTACGAAGCAATTCGTATTTCGTCAGGTAACTCCTTTGTACACGAGACAGAAAGCCAGGTTATCCTCAATGGTTCGCGCGATATCAACTTTACTATTGATCTTGTGCGCAAAGACATAGGGTTGTTTCAACAGATTGCTGATCGCGCGAACATACCGCTGGACATAAGCCCTGTGTTGATCGATATTATGCGAGATGGTGAAGAGCGGTTTGGTCCGCGAGAGTGGTCTCCGAATATAATAAAGCGATTAGAAGAGGCCAGCGGTCTGTCGATATTAGCTGAGGGATTTCCGGCTGAAATTGTTGACGATGAGCCTGAGGAACCCGGATACGAAGTGGTGCCCAGGAATCGATCGCGTTAGCACCAATAGGGTTGTTGGTGCCATAATCGTATTTAATTGAATTTAGCCGATCAAAAACTGGCTATGGCTAAGCCTGCAAACACATTTTATCTGGCAAAGCTAAAACCAACCCGGCATCGGGTTGGATAAACTGTTGCTGGATTTACTTGTTAAACGCGTTAATTGGCACTTTTAGCTCCATATTTCCCTCGTCGTCCTCCGGGAAATGTCCGGCGCGCATGTTCACTTGTAGCGAAGGTATGATTAATTTTGGCATGGCAAGTGTTGCGTCTCGCGACTCACGCATTTTGACATACTCATCTTCATTTCGACATTGTTGCAAGTGGACGTTGCTGTTGCGTTCTTCGCCAATGGTTGTTTCCCACGCTATGTCTCGACCGTTGGGGCCGTAATCATGACAAACAAACACACGTACATGGTCTGGCAGAGTTAATACACGTTGCATGGAACGATAGAGTTCGCGTGCATCGCCACCGGGAAAGTCTGCACGTCCGGTTCCACCGTCTGGCATAAAAAACGTATCGCCTACGAAACAAGCATCGCCAATTATGTGTGTATTGCAAGCCGGTGTGTGTCCTGGGGTATAGATGACCGTTGCGATCAGTTCACCTATTCGGTAGGTGTCGCCGTCGGCGAACAATTGATCAAATTGAGATCCGTCTCGTTGAAACTCGGTACCTTCGTTAAATATTTTTCCAAACGTTTCCTGTACTCGTGTGATCTGATCGCTGATACCGAGTTTACCGCCGAGTTCCTGCTGTAAATACGGTGCTGCGGAAAGGTGATCTGCATGAACGTGAGTCTCGATAATCCACTCAACTTCCAACGCTAATTGGCGTATCTTGTCAATGACTTTATTGGCACTGTCGTATCCGACGTTACCGGCTGAGTAGTCGATGTCCAGAACGCTGTCGAGCACAGCGCATGCTGATGAATGAGGGTCTTTGACAATATAGGTGACGGTGTTGGTGACCTCATCAAACAAGGGTATAACGGTTGCCGATTGCTCTAAATGGAGGCTCGGCAAAGGCTTGATATTCATTCGCAACTCTATTAACTAACTGGTATCGTGAACATTATATATAGCGGTAGACAAAACAAATTGCTTAGAGGCAACCAAATGGGCAGCTCGCACAGTCTCAACGACAAATATACAGCGCATGATGGTGCCGTTTTCATGAGCGGCACGCAAGCACTGGTCCGGCTTCCGATGGTGCAGATGCGACGCGACCAGGCTGCAGGGCTGAACACAGCTGCGTTTATTACCGGTTACCGTGGCTCACCACTGGGCAGCTACGATCAGCAGCTGCAGATCGCTCAAAAGCACCTGGAGCCACACCGCATTCGTTTTCAACCGGGAGTTAATGAAGATCTGGCTGCAACAGCGATCTGGGGGACTCAGCAAGTGCCTTTACACGAAGACGCCAAAGTGCAAGGTGTCGTTGGAATCTGGTACGGCAAAGGCCCAGGCGTTGATCGCAGTGGAGATGTTTTTCGACATGGCAATGCGGCAGGTTCGGCAGCATATGGCGGCGTTTTGTGTCTGGCCGGCGATGACCATTCGGCCAAATCGTCTACAGTGCAGCACCAATCAGATCATGCGTTCACTGCTGCTCGCATGCCAATGCTGTATCCATCTTCGGTGCACGAATTCATAGAAGTCGGTTTGATCGGTATTGCGATGTCAAGATACTCGGGTTGCTGGGTCGGAATGAAAGTGATATCTGACACAGTAGAGACCAGTGCGGTTGTTTCGCTGAATGGAGAAAATAGATCGATAATTACACCAGCAGATTTCGAATTACCCGAAGATGGGCTGAATCTGCGTTGGCCAGATGCGTTTGCCAATCAAGATGTACGTTTGCACGAAATGAAAGAACTGGCTGTGCATGCGTTTGCCCGCGCTAACGGTATTGATCAATGGATCATCAAATCCAAACGCAAGCGTTTTGGCATTATAGGGTCTGGTAAAGCGTATGAAGATGCAAGGCAGGCATTGCGCATGCTGGGTCTGGATAGTTCAGTTTGCGAATCTATCGGGTTGCAATTATACAAAGTCAGAATGCCATACCCGTTAGAGCCACAAGGTGTGGTTGCGTTTACTGACGGGCTTGAAGAGGTGTTGGTGCTGGAAGAGCGTCGAGAAATAATCGAAGCTCAATTAAAAACCATTTTGTACCATCAACATCAAGGCACTCGAATTATTGGCAAACAGGACGAGCACGGCAACGCGTTTCTGCCAACCGCTGCAACTTTGTCTGTTGCCGTATGTGTGCGGGCCATTGCCGATCGTCTGCTGAAACTTGATTTGGATGATTCGTTAAAAAGTCAAATTCAATCTTGCCTGACCAATATGAACACCTTGTTGCAAAAGCAATTGGTGCACACTACACCCATTGAGCGCAGGCCGTGGTTTTGTTCAGGTTGCCCGCACAATACATCGACTCGCGTGCCTGAAGGTTCGAAAGCGCTTGCCGGGATTGGTTGTCACTTTATGGTGCTATGGATGGACAGAGACACCCAAACCTTTACCCACATGGGCGCAGAGGGTGTGCCGTGGACGTCTATTTCACATTACGTGGAAGATAAACACCGTTTCGTCAATATTGGTGATGGCACTTATTTTCATTCGGGCTTGTTGGCTATTCGGGCATCCGTTGCATCGGGTGTAAACCTGACTTACAAGGTTTTATACAACGACGCGGTGGCTATGACCGGTGGTCAGTCAATCGATGGTGGGTTAACACCAAATCAAATAACGCATCAATTAAAAGCTGAAGGAGTGTGGCCCGTCTATCTAGTGACTGATGAACCAGACCAATATCCTGCAGGCCAGGTAGCCGAAGGTGTGGTAGTACGTCACAGGGACTATCTTGATTCAGTGATGCGTGAGTTGCGAGAGCTACAAGGTTGTAACGCAATTGTGTATGTGCAGACCTGTGCTGCTGAGAAACGTCGTCGTCGAAAACGAGGGTTGCTAGAAGACCCTGATAAACGACTGTTTATTAATGCTGATGTATGCGAAGGTTGTGGAGACTGCTCCACACAGTCTAATTGTGTGTCGGTCGAACCGCTCGAAACGGCGTTTGGTCGTAAGCGACGCATTAATCAGTCCAGTTGCAACAAAGACTACTCCTGCATTAACGGTTTTTGTCCATCGTTTGTTACCGTCACCGGCGCCTCATTGAAACGTCGAAAAGCACAGCAACTAAGCGATACTCTGAGCTTGCCGGCACCACAATTACCAGAGCTAAACACTGAAAGTTGGAACATTCTCATTACCGGCGTTGGCGGCACTGGCGTGTTAACCATCGGTTCTATTCTCGGCATGGCTGCACATATTGATGGCAATGCCGCGATGATTCTCGACATTGCCGGGCTTGCGCAAAAAGGCGGCGCTGTATTGAGCCATGTGCGAATTGCCAGCACGCCCGAGCAGGTAACAAGTGCTCATATAGCGCCGGCCGGTTGTGACTTGTTATTTGCTGCAGATGCCGTAGTAGCGGCGTCGAAAGATTCTGCAGAATTACTTCATCGTCAACGAACACACGCAGTAGTGAATACATCAAGTGCGCCAGTGGCCGATTTTGTATTAAATCGTGATTTGGATTTTGGAGAAGACAGTGTTGCTACTGCGATAAAAAAGCAGGTTCGTAACGCAGACAACTTTCAGGCGTTCGCAACGGTAGCGGAGAAACTCACCGGCGATGCCATCAGTACAAATATGTTAATGCTTGGGTTTGCGTGGCAACAAGGTTTGTTACCAGTAAGCTTTGAAGCCTTGCAGCAAGCCATCACTTTAAACGGTGTTGCTGTGGAGTCGAACTTAACGGCTTTTGCATGGGGCAGACAACTCGCAGATCAACCGGACGCCGTACAACAAAAACTGCTCGACAGCGAGCCCATGGTGCAGACCAAGCAGCCTATTTCAATTGATGCTCTGGTTGAGCATCGCGCTACTCATCTAATAGATTATCAAGGAGAAAAGTTAGCGAATAAGTACAGACTCGCCGTAGATTCTTTCAAATCGTTGGTTGCTCAACGAAGTCTTGAACCATCGATGGTTCAAACCCTGGCACATAACTATGCACGAGTACTGAGCTATAAAGATGAATATGAAGTGTCACGGCTGTACAGTTTGCCATCGTTTCAAAAACAATTAAGCGATCAGTTTGATGGTCAATACTCGCTTGAATTTAATCTTGCTCCTCCAATGCTGCCTGGGCGTTCTCCCAATGGTCGACCAAAAAAACGGGCTTTGGGTCCTTGGGTGATGACGCTGTTTAAATTACTGCAACGTGGCAAGGTACTTCGCGGTACGCCGCTCGATCCGTTTGGTTACACCGCTGAGCGCCGAGCGGAACGTAACTGGATAAAACGCTACGAGCAAGACCTGCAAAGAATCCACGATGAAGTTACCCCAGACAACGCTCACCTTGTCGATCAAATACTGAGCATTCCTGATGACATAAGAGGTTTTGGTCCAGTCAAAAAAGCGGCGATGCACAGCGCAGAACAGCGCAGGGCGCAGCTTTGGAAAGATTTCGACTCGCCAAACCCAGTGGATTTAACTGTCGCTGCATAGAAACAGCACGTTTTTTTCTTAACATTAACCTAAACTAGTGTTGTGGATAAGGCCGAATTTTTGGCTTATTGACTTGTTGGTTTTTTCAACTTGTCTATTTTTAAACTGGAGCGATACGCGATGTTTGAATCTGGAATGAAATTTGGTCTCGGTGATGAAATCGATGCATTGCGAGAATCGGTGGCTAGATTTGCTCGAGATGAAATTGCACCCAGGGCCGCCGAAATTGATAGCAGCAACCAATTTCCAAAAGACCTATGGGAGAAGATGGGTTCGTTGGGGCTACTTGGTATTACTGCGCCTGAACAGTATGGCGGCGCCGGCATGGGTTATCTAGCTCATTGTGTGGCAATGGAAGAAATCAGTCGTGCTTCAGCATCAGTTGGCCTCTCTTATGGGGCTCACTCTAATTTATGTGTCAATCAGATTAACCGTAACGGTTCTGAAGAACAAAAATCACAATACCTGCCCAAGCTTATCAGTGGTGAACACGTTGGTGCGCTTGCCATGTCAGAGCCAGGTTCAGGTTCGGATGTCGTGTCCATGAAATTGCGTGCTGATAAGGAAGGAAATCAGTATGTGTTGAATGGCAGCAAAATGTGGATCACTAACGGGCCGGATGCCAACACGCTGGTCGTTTATGCAAAAACCGACATGGAGGCTAAATCCCGCGGGATAACCGCGTTTATCATTGAACGGGATATGGTCGGTTTTTCAAGCTCACCAAAACTCGACAAGTTAGGCATGCGCGGTTCAAATACCTGCGAGCTGGTATTTGAAGACTGCAAGGTGCCGGCCAGTCATATGTTGGGGGGGGAAGGTCAAGGCGTTAACGTGTTGATGTCAGGTCTAGACTACGAGCGAGTGGTTTTGTCAGGCGGGCCAGTCGGTATTATGGCCGCGTGTCTCGATGTAGTCGTGCCGTATGTGCACGAGCGAAAACAATTCGGGCAAGCTATTGGCGAATTTCAATTAATGCAAGGCAAACTGGCCGACATGTACAGTACGTGCAGCGCTGCACGTGCCTATGTTTATGCCGTTGCTGGCGCTTGTGACCGTGGCGAAACAACCCGTAAAGATGCGGCGGGTTGCATATTGTATTCGGCTGAGAAAGCAACCTGGTGTGCGCTTGAAGCAATACAGGCTCTGGGTGGCAATGGTTATACAAATGAATACCCGACAGGGCGTTTGCTGAGGGATGCAAAGCTCTATGAGATTGGCGCTGGCACCAGTGAGGTACGTCGCATGTTAATTGGGCGTGAAATGTTCAATGAGACCGCAGTTTAAACTCTGCGAGGCCGACCGTATGCAACGTTTGATGAACTAACTTAGTCGCTATGAAGATAAGCAGCACTATCAATACACTCGATGATGCGTTTGAACAGAACAGCGCTGCACTGCAGAGTCGAATTGAGCTTATGCAAACTGCAGTAGAGCAGGTTATGCAGGGCGGTGGTGAGAAATCATGCGCTCGGCATTTGGCTCGCGGTAAATTGTTGCCGCGTGATCGCATCAATGCACTTATTGATACCGGGTCGGCATTTCTGGAAGTGGGACAATTTGCCGCCTGGGGCCATTACGATAATCAAGTACCCAGCGCAGGGGTTATCGCAGGCATCGGCTCGGTGCATTCGCGCGAATGCATGATTGTATGTAACGATGCAACCGTTAAAGGTGGCACTTACTATCCACTAACGGTAAAAAAACACCTGCGTGCACAGGCTATAGCAGAAGAAAACCACCTGCCGTGTATCTACCTTGTCGACAGTGGTGGAGCGAATTTGCCGAATCAGGATGAAGTTTTTCCCGACCGCGATCATTTCGGTCGTATTTTTTATAATCAAGCTTCAATGTCGGCGAAAGGCATTGCACAAATTGCGGTTGTAATGGGGTCTTGTACTGCAGGTGGCGCCTATGTGCCAGCCATGTCTGATCAAACAATCATTGTGCGCGAACAGGGTACTATTTTTTTAGCTGGCCCGCCGCTGGTTAAAGCGGCCACAGGCGAAGAGGTCAGTGCTGAAGAGCTAGGTGGCGGCGATACGCACACAAGATTATCCGGCGTAGCCGACCATCTTGCAGAGAATGATACACATGCATTGCAAATAGCTCGCGATATTGTTGCCGGCTTGAATGCGGTTAAACCGACAACCGTTGTACACAAAAAACCGATAGCTCCTGCGTATTCACCCAGCGAACTTATCGGGGTTGTGCCTGCCGATGCTCGTATACCTTACGATGTGCGAGAGGTCATTGCTCGCATTGTTGATGCATCAGATTTTGATGAATTTAAGCCGCGTTTCGGCGAAACACTGGTAACCGGGTTCGCCCATATACATGGCATACCGGTTGGCATAGTGGCCAACAATGGTGTGCTGTTTTCTGATAGTGCCGTGAAAGGTGCTCATTTCGTGGAGCTTTGTTGCCAAAGGCATATCCCACTAGTTTTTTTACAAAATATCACTGGTTTTATGGTCGGTCAAAAGGCTGAAGCCGGCGGCATAGCTAAAAATGGCGCCAAACTTGTCATGGCTGTTAGCAACGCTAAAGTACCAAAACACACCGTCATTATTGGTGGCTCTTACGGCGCCGGTAACTATGGTATGTGTGGGCGAGCTTACGACCCCAGGTTTTTATGGATGTGGCCAAATGCACGCATTGCGGTAATGGGTGGAGAGCAGGCTGCTGGCGTTCTGGCATCTGTTAAACGATCTGGTCTTGAGCGGCGCGGTGAATCATGGAGTGAGCAAGAGGAAGCCGAATTCAAGCAGCCCTTGATTGATCAATTCGAAACACAGTCTGAAGCGTTGTATGCATCTTCTCGTCTATGGGACGATGGCGTCATTAACCCTGCCGATACCCGGGATGTGCTTGGCTTAAGCTTGTCCGCTAGTTTAAATGCACCCATTCAGGAGACGCGCTTCGGTGTGTTCAGGATGTAATACTCAATGAGCTCTAACGCCAATCATGTCAGTAGCCAGGACGAGGTCATACGTCCGATTAGTACTTTGCTTATTGCCAATCGCGGAGAGATAGCTGTCCGAGTTATTCGCACAGCAATCGACATGGGCATACAAACCGTCGCTGTTTACTCAGACGCCGATGCAAATGCTTTACACGTAAAGTCAGCACACATTGCTGTGCGTATCGGACCTGCAGAACCCGGGTTGAGTTATCTGAATATAGCGGCGGTCATCGAGGCTGCGAAAAAATCAGGTGCCGATGCCATTCACCCAGGATACGGATTCTTATCCGAAAACCCTGAATTTGCAGAAGCCTGTGAAGCTGCGGGTATTATTTTTATTGGGCCAGATGCGCAAGCCATGCGCGCGATGGGCTTGAAGGATGCAGCCAAAGCTTTAATGGAAAAGGCTGGTGTACCTGTTGTACCCGGCTTTCATGGTGATAATCAGGATGCGGCATTTCTTGCAGAACAAGCTGCGAAAATTGGCTACCCGATTTTAATAAAAGCGCGTGCTGGTGGTGGTGGAAAAGGAATGCGTAAGGTAGACCTGCCAGAGCAATTTCCTGCAGCGCTTGAAGCGGCGCAGCGCGAGGGACTGTCGAGCTTTGCTGATTCGGCTGTTTTGATTGAAAAATACATTGAACATCCGCGCCATATTGAAGTGCAAATATTTGGTGATCGGTACGGACAGTGTGTGCATATGTTCGAGCGCGATTGTTCGTTACAACGACGACATCAAAAAGTCATTGAAGAAGCACCCGCTCCGAATATGACCGATGAGCTGCGCGATGCCATGACCAAAGCGGCTATTCGCACGGCAGAGTCGATCAACTACGTTGGTGCCGGTACGGTTGAATTTATTGTTGACGCCAGTGGACCACTACGCGCTGATGGGTTCTGGTTCATGGAAATGAACACACGGCTTCAAGTGGAGCACCCGGTAACGGAAGCGGTGACCGGGATTGACCTGGTGCAATGGCAGTTGCTCATTGCATCGGGTCATCGATTGCCGTTATTACAAACCGATATCAAATTGCAGGGCCATTCAGTTGAAGCAAGGTTGTATGCAGAAGATGTGAGCGCAGGGTTCTTACCAGCAACGGGCACCTTGCACCGATTTGCGCTGTGCGATCAGTCTGGGCGCGTTGATACCGGTGTGGTCGAAGGGGATGTTGTGCAACCGTATTACGACCCTATGCTGGCCAAGCTTATTTCCTATGCGCCTGACAGAGCCAGCGCGTTTCGCAAGCTGCAGTTCCTGCTCGACAAGTCGGTGGTGATGGGAGTAACCACAAACCGAGCATTTCTTGCTGCACTTTGTGCGCACGATGATGTGCTCTCTGGTCTGGTTCATACACACTATATTGAACAAAACACGCAAGTTAATTTGGCTGATACCCACGCATCATCAACCGTAACGCTCGATGCCAACGCAGCTCTGGCAGCGGTTATTTGCGCCGGCCAGCCAGCATTGGCACTTGAATCGGGTGAGCAATCTCGTTCAGTTTTTTATGATCTGGGTGTTTGGCAACTTTGGCGGCAACCTGACAGACTGGTAACTTTGCTCGTCAATCAACAGCCACTGATGCTGCGTGTCGTTCGATTAAACAGTACGGATTGGCTAGTGACACAGAATTCGGTTGCCACAGTGCCCATTGGCGATGAGGATAAGCACACAGATGCAATAACAAACCGTGCAGGCATCACACTATCTGTGGCAAATCTACAAATGCTCGATAGCGGAGCAACGATAAAAGTGGATGGGCGCGATTTCAATGCAACAGGCATTAATTTGATCGACGCTGTGTATTGTAGAGTTGGCCCATCGGAAGCGCAGTTTAAAAAAGTCGTCATTGAGCATGCAGAGGCCGGAATACAAGGTGCTTTGCATTTACTTGCACCCATGCCAGGCCGTATCATTTCGTTGCAGTGTCAGGCTGGGGATGACGTAGCCAAAGGCGACGTGCTCATGACTCTGGAAGCCATGAAGATGGAGCACAGCCTGGTTGCTGTCGCCGATACACGGGTTGATTCAGTATTAGTCAAAGAAAATGATCAGGTTGAGCAGGGGATGCGCCTTGCAGTGTTTACCGATAACTCAGCTTAAAATTCATATTTGATTGGCGCGTCTGGCGTATGTGTCGATTGAAATAGCGCCAGCTAGCCGAGCTATAAACATGCTCCAGGTGTGTGCCGGGGCAATAACCAGTTTAGTGCTTTATAGTTCCTATCGTATTTAGTCAATAAATACAAGTTAAATTTCGTAATGGTCAATTCCTATCATTTAGTCACTGCAGTGATGTAGGATCCGAGGAGTATTTGTAGCTGAATTTTAGGTTAGTATTTTAATCTTAAGCTATGCTCTATTGCTGGTTTTGAAGGTGTCATGGACAAAAGTTTCAACGGATTGCGATATTGTGCGAAGCAGGGTTGCTTGGTAAGCGATAGTGGCGATAAAATTCGCATGTGTTATGGCTCTACCCAGATCTTTCTTTTGCTCAAGCAAAATATGAACAAGCTAGTTACAAGAGAGCACCTGTTGCGAAAGGTACCTACTGATGGTTCCGGTTGCGACAATTCGCTAGACGATTCGCTGAACGATTGTATCGATGAGATCAGGCACCTTGTCAGTGATGATCGCTTGAAAACCATTCCTCGTGTTGGTTATTTACTGACTCCTGACGTAACTGTCGATGAATCTGTTGCTGCAGCGGCGGATAAGACTTTGAAAATATCGAATTTTCGAACCTCAACGCCAAGCAACCGTGGTCGTCGCCCCATATCAGCACTCATTCAGGAGCTGGTGTTCAATTCGCAGTGGCTGATCTGTGGGTACCAGCGGAGTCCACTTGTATGGATAGGCACTTTTTTGCTTGTTGCATTATTGTTGCTATCGTCAGCCGGAAATACGGCCACGGCCACCACGACAACGGGGCATATGGCGTATGACCGAGCCGAGGCAAATGCGTGCACCAATTTTTATGTTGGCTGTGTTGAATGCATACCCAGCGTCTGGCAGACCTCTCCAAATTATGCCCACAGCAATTGGTTTTTGTCCTCTGTTTGTAACCCTCAATAGCCAATTGCTTTGGTGACAGAGAATCGTCGTCAGTTACCCATGACGGCGTCAGCTGCCAGATATTCTACTCGCGGCACTCAATTTGCACTCTTGATTTATTAATCGGGCAGACTTATTTGCTGTGCCTGTCATTAGCCTGTTATACTTAGTGGCTTAGTGTGCGAACTCCCTCATTGAGAAAGCAACGTGCACGAGAGAGCACGGAGTGCGGCCCAAGATTCATCAGGCCCACTTTGACAATCAGAATTAGAAAAAGGCTCCCATAGGAGCCTTTTTTTTGTGTTAGCCAAAGTTGCCAATGGTGTAAGCCCAATAAGGGCCGAGCATTGCCAGATTGGGGAAATAAAGCATATGCGACGCGTGTCGCCAGGAATTGAGTCAGTTATTGCGCCAGTGGTAAGTGGTTTGGGTTACGAATTTGTAGGTGCGCAGTTTGGTCAGGCAGAGAATGGTCAAACCCTGCGTGTCTTTATCGACACAGAAAATGGCGTTGTGGTCGAAGACTGCGTAACCGTGAGCAAGCAACTCAGCGCCGTTCTGGATGTGGAAGATACTATCAAGAGTGCGTACCAGCTTGAAGTGTCATCACCTGGAATAGATCGGCCTTTGTTTACCACGGATCATTTTGCACAACAGTTGAAGGAAGTTGTGAAAGTAAAAATGGCGGTAGCTGTTGACGGGCGACGCAATTTTAAAGGTGAGCTGATTGCCGTTGAAAATGATGTTGTACTTATTGAAGTTGATGGAATTGACTACAATTTGCCCATTAACGATATAGAAGAGGCGCATTTGGTTGCGAACATATCCAAATCGAAAAATGGCTCTGGCAAGTAGAGGCAAGTAGGGGCAAGTAGACTCAACTAGTTTAGCTATGCCGGTCAGAGTTGGTAAGTCAGAAGATTGATAGACCAGAGAAATTAGACTTGGGGAACGACTATGAACAGATTTCAAACTTTTTCAGAAGAGCGCGTAAGCGCATCCCGGCTATGAGGCTCACTCACCATGAGTAAAGATATTCTACTTGTTGTAGATACGGTTTCTAACGAGAAAGGTGTTGACGAAAGAATTATTTTCGAAGCGCTAGAAGCAGCACTTGCATCTGCAACCCGTAAGCGCCACGGACAAGACATTGAAGTCCGAGTCGCGATTGATCGTGAAACTGGTGAATATCTGACTTACCGCCGTTGGGCCGTGGTTGCGGACGACGAAGAACAAGAATTCCCGTTTCGTCAAATCACGCTCTCAGCTGCACAAGTTGAAGAGCCAGATTTACAGATTGGCGACTACACAGAAGAAGAGATCGATTCGGTTGATTTTGGTCGAATCGCTGCACAAACTGCCAAGCAAGTCATTGTGCAAAAAGTACGAGAGGCCGAACGCGAACGAGTGGTTGACGCTTACAAAGGTCGCATTGGTGAGTTAGTTATGGGCATCGTTAAACGTCTGGAACGTGGCGGTGTGTATCTCGATCTTGGTGCAAATGCGGAAGCGTATATATCTCGCGAAGATATGATTCCGCGGGAAGCTGTTCGGCCAGGTGATCGTCTGCGAGGTTATTTGGCAGATGTGCGTAGCGAGCCGCGTGGACCACAGCTTTTTGTGTCACGCACAGCACCGGAGTTTTTGATTGAGCTGTTTAAGCTAGAAGTACCTGAGGTGGGCCAGGGCGTTATTGTAATTAACGGAGCGGCGAGAGATCCGAGCGCACGCGCAAAGATAGCAGTGTCGTCGCTCGACCCAAGACTAGACCCGGTTGGCGCGTGCGTTGGCATGCGTGGCTCACGTGTGCAAACAGTGTCGAACGAATTAGCAGGAGAGCGTATCGATATCATTTTGCACAATGATGACCCTGCACAGTTCGTCATCAATGCGATGGCGCCTGCGGAAGTCAAAGGTATCGTTGTCGATGAAGATAAGAAGTCCATGGACATCGCTGTTGAAAATGAAAAGCTCTCTTTGGCTATTGGGCGCGGTGGGCAGAATGTTCGCCTGGCTTCGGAACTGACGGGATGGGAACTTAATGTCATGGACGAGGCCGCAGCGGATGAAAAAAGCGAAGCGGAATCAAAAGTCACTGTACAGGTATTTGTTGATGCCCTCGATGTGGATGAAGAGGTTGCGCTGATACTTGTCCAGGAAGGTTTTACATCGGTAGAAGAGGTGGCTTATGTGCCGCGTCAGGAACTGCTGGATATTGACGAATTTGAGGAAGAAATCGTAGATGAGCTTCGTAGTCGTGCACACGATGCACTGCTAACGAAGGCCATTGCGACAGAAGAGAAGCTTGATGGCAATACGCCGACGGCTGAGTTAATTGCTATGGAAGGCATGAATGAAGAGTTGGCGCTTGATATGGCCAGCCATGGTATTCAGACAGTTGACGATCTCGCTGATCAGTCCATCGATGACCTTATGGTTGTCCAGGATATGAACGAAGAGCTTGCTGGCACTCTGATAATGAAAGCGCGTGAAAGCTGGTTTGCCGGGGACGACGCAAGCGAGCAGTAAGCGACAGCGGAATAAAGTAGAGATTCAATGGCCGAAGTTACAGTAAAACAACTCGCTCAAGTGGTCGGTACGCCGGTTGAAAAGCTGCTCGTGCAGCTAAAAGACGCAGGTGTTGAGAAGTCTGGTGAAACAGACATGATTTCGGACGCTGAAAAATTAGTCTTGCTCTCGCACCTGCGCGAATCGCGCGGTGAGGCTGCCAGCGGTGGTGCCTCCAAGAAGATCACACTTCGCAGAAAACGTGTTAGCGAGCTCAAAACTGACGCGTCGGGTCGACGCAAAGTCAATGTTGAGGTGCGTGGTCGACGCACATTAATCAAAAGAGAAACACAAATCGAGCCAGAGGTTGGCGCAGAAGAGGCGCCTGCACCGGTTCCGGAACAAGAAGCCCCTGCAAACGAAGGTGTTGAGCCACCCACAGTAGCGGAAGCGCCAGTAACAGAAATACCAATTACAGATGCTCCCGCAGCTGCTGCACCAGAACCTGAGGCGCCAGTTGCTGCTGAAATAACAGAACCCACAGCAGAGGTTTCAGGGGCGCAAAAGAGTGCGGAAGCTGTTGTTGCTGCCGAAATTGCGCAAGCTGCGGCGCTGGCATCTAGCGCTGCCGCACCAAAGCCGGAAGCTGATCCGCAAGAACCTGAAGAGCCAGTAAGCAGCGCGGTATCCGATGAACCGGCACAATCGACTGCAAGTGAGCGCATGCGAGCTCAGGCCGAAGAGCAGGCACGCGCAGCGGCTGAACGACAAGCTGAAAAGCAGGTTGCAGCAGAGCGGCGACGGGAAACTGAGGAATCACAAAAGCGCGAAAACGAACTGCGTGAACAACAGCGAGCTCTAGAAGAAGCTCAACGCCGTGCAGCTATTGAAGCGCAACAGGCTGCCAGTGGCAATGATCGTTCGAATTCCGGTACCGGTCGCGGCGATAAGAAAAGCCGTAAAGGTAAAGGTGGATCGGGCGGTGGCGATACCCGATATGGTCGTAACCAGTTACACGTTGCCAAAGGTAAGTCGGGACGACGTAAGGGCAAACCACGGCGTGCGTTGCCGGCAAACTTCGAAGCCAAGCACGCGTTTGAACGGCCAACTGAACCAGTGGTTCGTAATGTGGAAGTACCGGAAACCATTACTGTTGCCGAATTGGGTAACCGCATGTCGGTTAAAGCAAATGAGGTCATCAAGTCGATGATGGGCATGGGCGTCATGGCTACCATCAACCAAATACTTGATCAAGACACCGCTATATTGGTCGTTGAGGAAATGGGCCACAAAGCCACTCCAATGAGTGCCGATGACATAGAAGCAGCTTTGGCAGAACGTATTGCTGGTATTGCTGACGGTGAAGCCGAAGCTCGACCACCGGTTGTTACGGTTATGGGGCACGTTGATCACGGTAAAACATCGTTGCTCGACTACATACGAACATCACGTGTGGCCTCTGGTGAAGCGGGTGGAATCACGCAGCACATAGGTGCTTATCAAACTGAAACTGATAACGGCGTGATTACATTTCTTGATACCCCGGGCCATGCTGCATTTACACAAATGCGTCAACGTGGTGCGGCTGCAACGGATATTGTCGTTTTGGTTGTGGCTGCCGATGATGGCGTTATGCCACAAACCATTGAAGCCGTTAATCACGCGAAGGCATCAGGTGTGCCATTGGTTGTTGCGGTAAACAAGATGGACAAAGAAGGCGCTGATCCTGAACGTGTACGAAACGAGCTATCACAGCACGAAGTTATTTCGGAAGAGTGGGGTGGTGAAACTCAATTTGTTCCTGTGTCGGCGATTACCGGTGATGGTATAGACAAGTTACTGGATGCAATCACACTGCAATCGGAAGTACTTGAACTCAACGCTGTACACGATGGCAATGCGAGTGGCATTGTTATCGAAGCATCTTTAGACAAGGGTCGAGGACCAGTTGCTACAGTGTTGGTTCAGCAAGGTGTGTTGAAACGTGGCGACATCATAATTTGTGGTGCTGTAACAGGGCGTGTTCGTGCCATGTTCGACGAAGATGGTCATGCTGTAGAACAGGCTGGCCCTTCATCGCCGGTACAGGTTTTGGGTCTGTCGGCTACACCTAATGCTGGTGATGAAATGTTGGTTGCAGCTGACGACAAGATCGCACGTGAACTTGCTACTTTACGTGAAGACAAGAGCCGTGATGCGCGCTTAGCTGGCAGAAAAATGACTATGCTTGAAGACGTGTTCTCACAATATAACAGCGGCGTACCGACCCTGAACCTGTTGGTGAAAGCCGACGTGAAAGGTAGTTTTGAAGCTATCCGAAGCTCGCTGGAAGGGTTATCAACTGAAGAAGTGAACGTTGTCATTGTTGGCGGTGGAGTCGGTGGGATAACCGAATCTGATGTAAATCTGGCTGCTACATCAAATGCCATACTGGTTGGCTTTAATGTGCGAGCCGATAACGCTGCGCGCAGAATGGTGCAAGAACATAACATTGATCTTCGCTATTACAGCGTCATTTACGAATTGATTGAC
>CALIMV010000413.1 GCA_938045275.1 uncultured Granulosicoccaceae bacterium | reverse complement strand
ACGCTGTTGTTGACCACCGGATAATTGATTGGGATAGTCTGATTCTCTGCCTTGCAAGCCGACAAGTTCGATAACACGTTCGGCCTGTGAATAGCGTTGAGTCTCTGCAATGCCCTGCAGCTTGAGTGGAAAGGCTATGTTGTCGATTACATTTAAGTGTGGCATTAAGCCGAAGCTCTGGAACACCATACCCATCTGGTGTCGACGAATGTCGATTAACTCGGCTTCAGTTTTCTTTAAAAGATCATCACCATCGAGTAATACCTCTCCAGCCGTCGGCTCTACCAGGCGAGACAAACAGCGCACAATAGTTGATTTACCAGAGCCTGACAGCCCCATAATGACGAATATTTCGCCTGCATGAACATCAAAACTGACATTGGCATTAGCGACAATTTTGCCATCATCACGCAGAGCAGCAGCCTTATTTATCGCATTGCCAAAGTGATCTTTAGCTCCACCAAAATACGGTTCTACTTGTTCGCCATACACTTTCCATACATTGCGGCACGACAGTTTGACCTGCGATTGGGTGTCGGGATCTTTGACCTGGCTTTTCAATGCCGCGCTCCGCCGAATATAAACTTACAAAAAAGGGTGGCAATGCGATATCGCCACCCCGTTATCAAAACAACTGCAACCATGTAAGTTACAAGAAGGCCGGTTACTACATTGCGCCCTTAATCCATGGCTCCCAAGCACTCTTGTTGTTGTCAATCCATTCGGCTACCACTTCATCAAGGTCGCGACCATTAACGTCGATTTCCAAAATAGCCTGGTTTTCGTCATCGTTGGATAGCTGAAGGCTGGTCAACATTTTAAAGGCTGCAGGCCACTTGCCTTCAAAACCGCCCCAGACCACTTTGTCGACTGATGCTTGTGCAAATCCGCAGGCAGTGTCTTTATCCTGAGATTCTTCAACGCACTCACCGTCGGCCGGATTCCATTCAACCCAATTGAAATCATACTCGGCAAACAATGAATGTGGTTGCCAGAACATCATGATGACGGGTTCTTTTGCCGCATAGGCTGACTTGAGCTCGGCTACCATGGCGCCTTCACTGCCGCCGGGTACTGGTTCAAACGGCATATCGATGCTGGCAACAACATCTCGCGAACGGGTTCCCCAGTCTGCAGGGTAGGTGATCAGGCGGCCCTTCGGGAAAGTGTCTGCTGCCGCAAAGGCTTCGGTGCATTCAAACAACGCTTTGTAACTTGGCAACCCAGGACACTTTTCTTCCATATAAGGAGGGTAGATCCAACCTTCTTTTGGTTCGAGACCTAATTGACCTAAAACGACAATGTCTCCCGACTCAACAGCCTTGGGGTAAATATCGCCCACGTTGTTTGTCCAGACTTCCGTTTGAAGGTGCAAATTGCCTTGCGAAATACCCGCGTGCTGAGGCAGTGCACCGGCACTGACATACTCAATGTTGTACCCCATCTTTTCCAGGAGGGAACCCGCTACCTTTGTTGAGAAATGCTGCCCGGTCCAGTCGTTCATGATGACTTTTATCGGGTCATCTGATTCTGGTACTGCCGCGATAGCTGTACCACTTAGGGTAAACGTTCCCGCTAAAAGTAGCGCTGCTGCAATAGTAGTTTTCTTCATACTTCTCCTCCAGTTTGGTCGGCTTTACAGCCATCGATTTTGCTATGAACTGTGTTGCTTGGCAAACTTGACACGCAAAAATTGAAGCGCTAGTTTGTCAGATACACACGACAACGCAATAGTACCGCCCCACAGGGCATTCGGTACATTTTAAGCCACAACTTACCATTAGTAAGTTTTTTTATCCAATGGTAGAATTATTGACTATTAGTCGCTCAAAGTCTGCCAAAACTGGATGCCCATTCGAACTCCAATTAGCACACCTTCCATACGTGAAATCCATCGCACGCAGTTGTACCAGGCCGCGTTTTAGGGCAGTTATTTAGACGTGCTCATTGTGCTTAACATGCCTCATTAACGGATTCTGTTTGAATGCAATTTGACTACATTATCGTTGGCGCAGGTTCTGCCGGATGTGTGCTTGCCAACCGCCTGAGTAGCAATGCAACAAACAAAGTGTTGTTGCTGGAAGCCGGGCCTGAAAACGATGCGCTGTCTTTAAAAATGCCAGCAGCTGTACTGTCGAATCTGAACAGTAAAAAGCATAACTGGGCGTTTCAGGGTGAGCCTGAGCCTCACCTGAACGGACGCACTCTTAAACATGACAGGGGGAAAACACTCGGCGGTTCGTCTTCAATAAACGGCATGGTTTTTATTCGTGGTCATGCACTTGATTTTGAAAGCTGGCGTCAGTCCGGCTGCAATGGCTGGAGCTACGCCGACGTATTGCCCTATTTCAAGCGTATGGAAACGTACGCTGATGGCGCAAACGAATACCGAGGTGGTAGCGGACCAATGCACGTTCATCGGCCTGAGCCTACCAACCCGATTGCTCGTGCTTTCCTGGCAAGCGGTGAGCAGGCAGGCCATCCGCTAACCGACGATATTTGCGGATTTAAACAAGAAGGATTCGGAGTTCTAGATAGTAGCGTACACAGAGGCTCGCGCTGGAGCGCAGCCAACGCCTACCTTAAACCTGCGCGCCGTCGTTCCAATTTGACCATTCACACTAACACGCTGGTTCACAGAGTCGTGTTCGAAAACAACACCGCCAACGCAGTTGTGTATCAAGATAAAAGTGGCAACACTCAACACGCATTCGCAACCAGGGAAGTGATACTCAGTGCCGGTGCCGTTGGCAGCCCGCATCTCTTAATGTTGTCTGGCATAGGCCCAGCAGAACACCTTCGTGATAGGGGAATTGAAGTTGTCAAAAATCTTGGCGGCGTGGGGCAAAATCTTAATGATCATCCTGATTTTGTATTAAAGTATAAATGTTTGAAACCCGTGTCAATCTGGCCACAAACCCGGCTACTTGCCAGAACCCTTGCTGGTATCAGATGGCTTTTTAAAAAAGACGGTGTTTGTGCATCCAATCATTTTGATACGGTTGCCTGCCTGCGTTCCGGGCCTGAATTTAATCACCCTGATATTCAACTAACCGTTTCACCGATTGCTGTTGATGATAAAACCTGGCAGCCCTTGCCAATGCATGCATTTCAGATCCATGTTGGGCTGATGCAGGCCTACAGCCGTGGACAGATTACTTTGCGAACCAGCGACCCTACAACGCCACCCAGCATCCTGGTTAACTACCTGCAAGACCCACGAGATCTTGAACTGATGCGCAGGGGCATCCACATAGTGCGTGAGTTAGTTTCTCAGCAAGCGTTTAGTGAAATATGCGGTGAGGAAATTAGCCCTGGTATTGACATACAATCCGATGAAGATCTGAACCAATGTCTCGTTGATAAAACAGTTTCACAATGGCATTTGTCTGGAACGGCACGCATGGGCGCTGCAACCGATAACGACGCTGTCGTAGATCCAAACGGCTGTGTTTATGGCGTGCAAGGCCTCCGAGTTGTTGATGCATCTGTCATGCCTGTGGCGACCAATGGCAATACCAATGCCCCAACAATAATGATTGCCGAAAAGATGAGTGATGCCATTTTGGGCATTAAGCCTTTGCCACGAATTGAAGCAAAGGTGTGGAATCACAACAGTAGCGCAAAATATTGACAACTTTTACATTAGCAACTTACTCGGAAAGAACACTCAGTATTGCAATTGTTCTGAGTTCCGCGCTTTGGGGATTATATTGGTTGCCCCTCAGAAGCATTGAAGCTACCGGTATAACCGGTGCCTGGAGCGTGGTCGTCTTCAATGCTTGCCCATTGATTCTGTTGCTGCCTTTGTTAGCGATTAAAGTGAGGCAGCTTGTTGGTATTGGTGGTCCCACTTTGCTAGCCGGTATTCTCATCGGGGCAGCCTTTACGTGCTATGCCAATGGGCTTGTGGAAACAACCGTTGTCCGAGCTACCATGCTCTATTATCTAACACCTGTCTGGTCAACTTTGATTGGTGTATTGTGGCTTTCAGAGCCACTAACCAAGGCCCGAATTATTGCAATCTGCCTGGCTTTTATCGGTTTGTTTTTACTGTTGTCAGGCGGTGGTTCAACAAGTCATCCGTTAAATATTGGTGATCTGTATAGCCTTCTAGCCGGTATATTCTGGGCTTTTGGTCTTGCAACACTAAACCGATGGTCAAGTATTCCTGTGATGCCTTTAACGGCGCTGGCTTTTATTTTTACCACTGCGTTATCAATATTGTTTGCACTGGTCCATACATCCAATGCGATTCCCGAACCACAAATGCTATTTACCGCACTACCAACTGCAATATTCTGGTCCTTTATTCTATTGCCCTGTTTTTTTATTATCTTTGGTATTTCAAAAATTCTATTTCCGGGGAGGGTGGGGATTCTGACAATGTCAGAAGTAGTCGTGGCAGTTATAACTGCTTCCATACTGTTGCCCGGTGAAACAATGCTCTGGATTCAGTGGCTGGGAGCGATTGCCATAGTGGCTGCCGGGTTAATAGAAGTGTTATTTGGCTATGCCAATTCTCGCGCCTTGCGAAAGGCGCATTAGCCGAATGACCATAGCTCAAGAGCGTAAGCGAAACCTGCGGTTTCCATCGCAGCTTGATCGAAACAATCTTTTAAAAGTGACATAGGATAGCCAGCACTTCCCGCCACCCATAGAGTTTAGTCTCATCAAAAAAGGGAACTAACACTAACTGTCTGGTTCGCTCAGTATCATTTTCACCCGTTTATCAACATCAGATTTCATAGACTTAATCGAGCAGCACGCCCGTGCACGAAACACTAAACCCTGACGTAAGTCGAACATCAATCTAGCCCGCTCCAGAGACGGAAAGTTCTTTGCCAGTGAACCATCTGCCTTTGCGGCATCAAACCGTTTAGCCAATCGTCGATCAGTCGCTTCAATCGCCTTTTTCAGTAATTCCTGTACGCCTTCGACCGAACCTGCGCTGGTAGCAACACTGGAACTTAAGAAACAACCCTTGGCCCCGCTATCATGTCGAGTCGCGTACACGAGAACCTCATTCATGAAGGCGCGAACCGCTTTTTCAATATCCGGCTCACTTTCAAAGGCAACCAGCGGTGAACAGGCATCATTAGACGCATAACGATCTATGGCAAGTCGATACAAATTTAACTTATCCCCAAATTCGGCATAAAGGCTCGGAGGATTAACGCCCATCGCTTCTGTCAAATCTGTCATCGAGGCGCCGTCGTAGCCCTTTAGCCAGAATACATTCACAGCGCTCATCAGCGCCGCGTCGCGGTCAAACTTCTTGGGCCTGCCCACTTTTTTTGCAGAATTCATTATGTATCTCTCATGAATTGAGTTGAATATCATAGTAATTGTTACATTATTATGCGACATCACCTTAGAAAATTCAATATCGCCGCAAACGTACTGCTTGTATAGACCGACCCTTCAAGTTTTCAATCTATTTTGTAGTAATCAATAAATAATTGTTGATTATTCCAATTCTATTATTATAATGAACGTTACAATATACGAGAACACGTTATGAACAACTTCAAATTAGCAGCCGGTGAGCCGTTTCCAGCCATTATTGTTTCTGATACAAAAGGCGGTGAAATTAACCTCAGCAAACCAACCATGCCCCATGACTGGCGCGTCGTTGTGGTGTACAGAGGCAAGCATTGCCCCATATGCACACGTTATCTCACTGAATTAAACGCCATTGTTCCAAAGCTCTCCGAGCTGGGTATCGATCTGGTAGCGGTATCAGCTGACACGCTGGAAAAGGCGAATGCTCACCTGCTTGATGTTGAACCTGTCTATCCAGTGGGTTATGGCCTGAGTGTTGAGCAAATGCAACAGCTTGGCCTTTACATCTCCGAACCAAGGTCGCCGGAAGAGTCAGACAGAGCATTCGCTGAACCCGGACTATTCGTTATCAATGATCAAGGCCAATTACAACTTGTTGATATTGCCAATGCACCGTTCGCTCGTCCGAGTCTTGAGTCCTTGGTTATGGGTCTGAGATTTATCCGTAATCCTGACAATAACTACCCGATAAGAGGGACTCACAAAGCCAACTCAACAGTCAACGTCAGTCAAGCTGTTTAACAGCCAGGAGAATAAGACATGATTCATGAAAACATGACGCAATTTCCATCACGATTTGTCAGCTACCCAACGAACCGGCTTATTGCACATTTTGCCTCTAGAGAACAAGTAAAGGGCTTGTTGCCGTTTCTGGAGAATAAGGGGATAGACCTCGGCAGTATTTACATACTGGATGGACAGGAAGGGATCGATGCACTCGATCCAAGTGGGGAAGCACATGGTGTGATGGCGAAAATCAGTCGCACAATCCATCAAGGTGGCAGCTCTACTGAGCGAGAGAAGATTGAGGGGCTCGTTAAGCACTTGTCAAAAGGCGGTATAGCAGTGGCCGTGTATGCAAAAAAGAAAGCTTTGCGTGATTCATTAATCGAACTATACCGAACTCATGAGGGCACAGAGATAACCTATGCGGCGACGTTTTATATAGAAGACTTTAAAGCGCAGAAATCAAGCTCAAAAAAATGGGTATCACAAATGAATAACTCAAAAAACAAATCAGAAGTTGCTGTTAAACAAGCAATTGATGAGTTAATCCAAACAGCAACCAACTATGACGTTGATGTCTTGGAACGAATCTACCACGACAAACTGCAAGTGGTCATGGTGGATACAGATGACAATGTAAATACCGCCGATAAGGCTGCATTCAAGAGCCTTTTTCAAACTAAAAAAGACGCTGGTGATCCGCCCATGAATACGTGGGCTCACTACCACCGAATTGATGTTGATGGTGACAAGGCGCATGTATTGCTATCCCGCAAAAATGATTTGAGCGGAACCAACATGATTTTGATACTCAGTATTGATCTCGTGCATGAGGATGACCGCTGGCAGGTGCTGCGGGAGGTGATCTTTCTTCGCCCAGAAGATACCTGATTAGCAGGCTAAGCAACCCGCCAGAATGCAATGTCGGATAGCAGAAGTAATAATTAAACCATTTTTAAAACCAACCAGGAAGCATGTATGAGCATTTACAGAACGTTAATTAGC
>CALIMV010000412.1 GCA_938045275.1 uncultured Granulosicoccaceae bacterium | reverse complement strand
TTCACAATCACTGTTATCAGAAGGCGTTGCTGCCAGTGAACAAGAAACGCTGTATGAGATTGATATTCGCTACATAGGTCAGGGGATGAAACTCACCATCCACATGACGCCTGAAGAATTTATAAGTGAAGGCCTGGCAGGCGTTGCCAGTCGATTCGATGCTGAACACGAACAGCTATTTACGTTTGCGCTCGATGCCGAACACGAGCTGGTTGGTTTAAGAGCGGTTGTTCAGGGTGCTGAAAAAGCGTTCGTCAGTCCACAAAGAGGCTCAGGAAATGCGGACAGCTCAGCTGCACAAATCCAGGCAACACGACTGTTTTCCGACGGTACTTGGTGCGACGGTTTTATCTACGACAGATCAAAACTTCAGCCCAATAACCGCATCACAGGGCCTGCCATTGTGACTGAAATGGATAGCACGTCGGTGATTCTTCCGGACCATGTCGGGATTGTTGACGCCGTCGGCAATATTATTATCTGGCCAGCAAATCACGCTAACGCACGATAACGGAACAGGAGAAAGTCATGCCAGCAACAATCGTACAGTCCAACAATGCTCCGTTTAATCGTGTAGAAGTTGATCCGATAACTCTGGATATTGTTGAAAATGCGTTGCGTAATGCACGTAACGAAATGGATGCCGTGTTGTTTCGTACCGCTATGTCACCAGGAATACGCGAACAGCACGATGCGTTTCCACTTATTGCCAATGAAGAAGGCAAAATGGTAGTGGGCCAGTTCGGCTCATTCTTGCATGGCTTTATGCAAGGTTATGACGGTGAAATTGAAGACGGCGATGTATTCATAACAAACGATCCGTATTCCTGTAATGGCGCCGTCAGCCATTTAAACGACTGGTTGCTAATGATGCCCATTTTTCACGAGGGCCGGCTGGTCAGTTGGGCAGCCATGTTCGGTCATATGACCGATGTTGGAGGTAAGGTCCCTGGTTCCTTGCCAACCGATGCCAAGATGATTTATGAAGAAGGCATCATTATTCCGCCGACTAAAATTTACCGTGGTGGCGAGTTGGCTGAAGAAATTCTGAATATTCTGCTGCACAACACGCGCATGCCGGAATGGAACAAGTCAGATTTCTACGCCATTATCGCAGCCCTTCGATTAGCCGAGCGGCGGGTGCGTGAGAACATCGTCAGATTTGGCGTTGACAACTACATCTCTGCAATGCAGGACATGCTCGATCGAAATAAACAGGCTATGGGGGCGATTATTCAAATGATCATCCCCGAGCAGAAGTCATACTTCGAAGACTGGATTGATGATGATGGCATGGGCAATGGCCCGTATAAAATTGCCTGTACGCTGTGGCGTAAAGGTGACATTGCCTATTTCGATTTCACCGGTTCCGATCCACAGTCTTTTTCTTCAATAAATTTTCTTCTAAACGAAGAAATGTTCAAAATGTTTTTCGGTGCTTTCACCATCAACCTTTTCGATCCGCAAATATTATTCAATGACGGTTTTTATGAGCTTCTCGATGTACACATTCCGGAAGGTTGCATACTCAAACCGAAAAAACCGGCGGCGCTGAGTTGCAGAACGCATATGCTGGGTCGTATTTTCGATCTGATGGGTGGTCTGCTTGGACAGGGTGCTCCGGATGCCTTGAACGCTGCCGGATTTTCCGACAGCCCGCACTTTATGTACTCAGGGTTTGATCGCAACGGCAAATGGTACCAGCTGTTTCAAATTGGATTTGGTGGCATACCCGGCAGACCCGCCGGAGATGGACCCGATGGTCATTCGCTTTGGCCAGCGTTTACCAATGTACCAAACGAATTTCTGGAGGCTTATTTCCCGCTTCGCATATGGGAGTACGCCACGATCGTTGACTCGGGTGGCGCGGGTCTGCATCGCGGGGGTAATGGCATCACCATCGCCTACGAAATGCTGGAGACAGGCGAATTTTCCATACATGATGATAGGTGGTTAACGTATCCGTGGGGCGTTAATGGCGGTGAGCCGGGCATGCGGTCGACGAAAAGACTGGTTCGAGTCGATGGTACAGAGGAAAATTTACCATCCAAGTGTGATCGTATACAGGTACAGCCAGGCGATATTCTGTACTTCAATACTTGGGGTGGTGGGGGTTGGGGTGACCCATTGCAGCGTGACGCCCAGCTTGTTGCTGCTGATGTTGCTCGCGGTTTGGTAAGCCCGGAAGGGGCCAAACGCTATGGCGTTGTCATCAATAACGGTGTCATTGATGAAGCAGCCACGAGCCAATTACGCCAACAGCTGAGTAACGGTCGCACAGAGTCGCAACTGTTCAATCGCGGGTTTAAGTCTATTGATGAGCTGAAGGAGCGCTGTTTGGAAGAAACCGGGTTTAACCCACCGGTGGCACCCGTATTTAAACAAGACTACACAGCAGTTACGGAGCAATAACCAATGGCTGAAGATCTAGACGATAACTATGCGCGCGCTAACTATCACAGTGCACAAAAATGGGGAAGTCGTCCAGCGCTGGTATTAGTTGATTTTGCCCAGGCGTACTTCGATGAAGCTTATCCTTTGTTCGGTGGTGAAGGTTGTCAGTCAGCACTGGTGAATGCTGCTCGACTTGCGCCCGTAGCGCGAAAGGCTGGCATTCCGGTCATTTTTACCGAAGTAAAGTATCAGCCAGGTGGATTGGACGGAGGCGCTTTTTACAGCAAAGTACCCGCATTGAGTTGTTTCGATGCAGGTAAAGATTCACAGCGTTTGGCAGATGGTTTATCGATGGAGGCCGACGACATTCTGGTGAGTAAACAATACCCAAGCGCCTTTTTTGGTACTTCTCTGGATGCAACATTGAAATGGCTCAAAGTGGATACGTTGCTGTTAACGGGAGTAACTACCTCCGGGTGTATCAGAGCAACCTGTATAGACAGTATTTCACATGGCTTTGTGACTCTGGTGGTCTCAGATGCAGTAGGTGATCGTGCTCAGGGACCACACGATGCGAACCTTTACGACATGAGTGCAAAATACGCCGATCTGCTTAACACTGAAGAGGCGATTGCTTACTTATCCAGTGCGAAACAATATGCAGGAACATAAACAACCACAACTCGAGGAAAGAGTATGAAGTTACTAAAACCAATTGCCTTTGCAACGTGTGCCATTGCAATCAGCGTCAGTGCATTCAGTGCGCAAGCAGGTATGGATGAAGCCAAAGCCTTAATTGAAAAGCACAGCCAGTTGCCCACTTTTGATGCGCCGGGTGAGGCGTTCGATGCCAAGGCCTGCATGGCAGACAAGAAGATGTTTGTTATACCGCTGACAAATGCGAACCCGTTTAATGCTGCGATTAGTCAGGGTTTTGTTGATGCCGCTGAAATCGTTGGGTTTGAATTGCGCGATTGGGAAACGCAAATGGACCCTGCGGGCTGGATTCAGGGTGTTAACACCGCCGTTGCCGAGAAGTTTGACCTGATTGATATGCAAGGCGGATTGCCACCGGAATTTCTGGTACCACAAATTACCGAAGCTCGTGAGGCAGGTGTAAAAGTAACGGCCACGCATAATTACGATGCATCGACACAGGAAATTCCAGAGTTTTTAGACAGTGGTGCGAACACAGACTACGTGACTGTGGGCAATATCATTGCTGCCTGGACGATCGTACAAACAGGTGGCAAAGTAAACGCGTTGGTTTTGGGGCCGGATGAAATTACACCAACTGCACCGCTTCGAGATGCCATTATCGGGTACCTGGAAGAGCATTGTCCCGATTGCAAAACCACCTACATCAATGTGCCGGTTAATGATTGGGCAACCAAAACTCAACCCGCAGTACAAAATGCATTATTGGCCGATTCATCCATAAATTATGTGTTACCCGTTTACGATTCACTTTCCCAGTTTATTGTTCCAGCTATTCAAATTGCCAATTCCAAAGCAAAAATTGTGTCTTATAACGGTACGCCATTTGTGCTGGATATGATGCGAGAAGACGACATCGTTGAAATGAATGTGGGAGAAAGTTTGGGATGGGTAGGTATGGCTGGTACAGACGCGAATATGCGGCTGTTGTGTGGCCTCGACCCGGTTACCAAATTAAATACACCAGCCTACATTTTCACTGATGATAATGTGGCTTCTGCTGGCAATCCTGCCACTTTTAATGATGGGTATGGTGATGTGCATATAGAAGGTTTTAAAAAGCTTTGGAATATTGAGTGACACCAGCGATAAACTCCGACGGTCGCAATAGTGCGACCTCGGACGCCACCCACAGCGCTGCGTCCTTGAATGCACTGGAGCTTCTGCATTTCAGTAAGCGTTTTGGTGGTGCTGTTGCGCTGGATGATGTTTCGCTTTCAATTCGGCGAGGTGAGGTTCATGGATTGCTCGGGTCGAACGGGTCTGGCAAATCCACGCTAATCAAGATTCTATCCGGGTTTCATCATCCAGAGCCTGGCGCGCAGCTGAGTTTATATGGGCAATCAATCAATTTGCCGGTTAATCCGGTTAGGTTACGTGACTTTGGTTTGTCCTTTGTTCATCAGCACTTAGGGTTAGTGCCAGCGTTGTCGGTAACAGAGAATCTGTATCTTGGCAAACTGGCAACACGAAACAACTGGCGTATTAACTGGACGTCGGCCCACGAAAATGCACGCGAAGTTTTCGATCGCTTTCAGCTTGATCTGGAACCAACCAGAGAAGTCGCCAGTTTGTCTTCAGTTCAGCAGGCTTTATTAGCCATAGTTCGAGCTTACGAATCTTTGCGCGAAGCTGGCGAGCTGCACGCTGACAAACCTGGTGTATTGGTGTTGGATGAGCCGACACCGTTTTTGCCTCAATCTGGTGTCACTCAGCTATTTGATTTAATAAGAAAATGCGTGGATACGGGGGCAAGCGTTATTTTTGTGAGTCACGATGTAGACGAAGTAAGACAAATAACCGACCGTGCGAGCATTCTACGTGATGGCCATCTGATCGACACGGTCGAGAGTGGTTTTATCAGTCACGAAGGTTTTGTGTCGCGCATTATTGGACGTGATCTCGAACAATACACGGGTACAAAAAAACCGATTAATAACGGCACGGTGCGATTGCGAGCGTCGAATGTGTGTAAAGAGTCAATCGGCCCGCTGACGTTTCAATCTGCCGCCGGTGAAATACTTGGTTTAACCGGCTTGATTGGGTCGGGCTTCGATTCAGTGCCGGCCATATTGTATGGTGCGCAAAAAGAGGTGACTGGTAGTATTTCAGTAGATGAAACCACGCTCGATCTCAGTACGGTAAAACCAGAGACTGCTTTGCAGGCAGGAATTGCCTATCTGCCAGCGGACCGATTAGCCGAAGCGGGCATCGGATCATTGTCTGTCGCTGACAATGTCTGTCAGCCTGTTTTGGCAGAACTGCAAAGTGGCATAGCACTAACAGAAAAACAGATAATTCAACACGCATCTTTGTTGGGCGCAAATGCCGGTGTTAAACCAAATACACCGCAAATGCCATTGGCTGCATTGTCGGGTGGCAATGCACAAAAAGCACTGATGGCGAAGTGGCTGCAAACTAAACCACACGTGTTGCTGCTTGATGAGCCAACACAAGGTGTGGATGTTGGTGCCAGGCAGCAACTGTGGGATGCACTCGACGCAACGGCTGCACATGGGACATGTATTCTAATTGCATCAACCGATTACGAGCAATTGGCGAGCGTGTGTCATCGAGTATTGATATTCTCACAAGGGCAAATTGTTGCCGAATTGACCGGCAATAGTCTGACCAAAGACCTGATCGCCGAACACTGTTATCGATCCCTGACACGAAGCGCATGAATGACAGTTCCACATTGAATAATCAGCCAGACACAATGCAAGACTATGAAGATCGCATTAAAGCGCTCGAATCGAAAATACAATCGGTTGAGTCGGCAATGGAAACTTCGGCTTACAACCGCTGGAACTGGAAGGACTGGTTCGAGCGTTATGGCTTGCTGCTTGCCTGGGGTGCGTTAATTTTATTACTGGGTGCTTTGAAACCGGAACAGATGTTCGCGTGGAATTCCTACGCCACCATGTTTGGCTCTAACGCCATGATAGTAGCTCTGACACTCGCCTTGCTTTTACCATTGACAACAGGCGACTACGATTTATCCGTGGCTAGCGTCATGGGATTGAGTTCCATGTTAATTGCCGTACTTAATGTGAAACTGGGTTGGTCAATTGCACCTGCCATTCTGGTTGCGTTGCTGGCCGGAGCTCTTGTTGGTGCTGTTAATGCGCTCTTTGTTCTGTATTTTGGCATCCATTCTTTAATAGTAACCTTAGGCACAGGGTATTTTATTAACGGCGTTATTTTGTGGATATCCAATTCAGCCACCATTGCTGGTGTTTCCATGCAATTGGTCAAGGGTGTTATTTTAACGCGCGTATTTGGCATTCCAATCGGGTTTTACTATGCTTTGATTCTGGCGGCCATCATATGGTATTTGTTTCAACATACCAGCCTTGGTAGACGATTGTTGTTCGTTGGTCGCGGGCGTGAAGTGGCGCGTTTATCTGGTGTGAACGTAGTCCGCTTACGCGCAGGTTCTTTAATTGCAGCTGGGGTGGTAGCCGCATTTGCAGGCGTTTTGTACACTGGAATGCGAGGCGCCGCCGACCCTTCCTCATCGCTTGCGTTTTTACTGCCGGCATTCGCCGCGGCCTTTCTCGGTTCAACGGCAATTTATCCAGGACGGTTTAACGCGCCGGGTGCGTTTATCGCGGTGTTCTTTTTATCAACCGGCATCATGGGTTTAAACTTTTTAGGTGTGGACAGTTTTGTGCAGAACTTGTTTTATGGCGGTGGGTTAGTTATTGCTGTGTCAATATCGCAATTAATTCGCGGTCGACGACCCATGGATTAGTGACTTTAGACTTGATGCGCAACATGAATTTATTAGTACGTGAATATACTAATACGTGAATTTGTAGTAACGGTTGTGGAAGAGTAATAAAGTCCTTAATCGCCTGCCGCCTCAACACTGTCCAGCTCATTCAGCTTGTCGTTCATTAGTAAGAATATTGATCTGATCCTGACTTAAATGGTTGAAATATTGGGCAGCTAACACTGCATTCATGACTAGCACGAAACTATTCATTATTGGGCGCATGAGGCTCCAACAATAGATGTTGCCAAGCGCAGACGATCACAAGTCAGCAAGCGCACCAGCAAACGTAGTGAAAGAAAGAAATTACCAGCACTGCTACTTCAAAAAGAATAACAAGGCGGTAAAGAATAAGGTGGCAGTAAACTGTTAGTCTTCGTACACCAAACTGCTGTTGATTCTTGGCATTTAATTTTTGGTCTTACTATTCAAGCTTTGCAAACCAGTAGGGCCCAACCTATTTCACCAAGAGACTAGGAGGTTTCAGGTGGTTGATCAATCGCTCTCGGCATTTGTACGTATGTTCCGCAAAACTAGCTATCTGTTTTCAGTCTTGTTGTTGTTCGTTTTGGTTGGGCCGTCCTATGGTGCCGCTCCCGAACCTTCAGCATTGCTCCCGAAAACCCATTTGATTGAAGACGGTGAGTTTTTGCATCCTCACTTGCCAGCATTTCGAACAAGTAATGATGGTCGAGTGGCTATCGAAGTCGAGGACTATTACCTCAAGCTGTATTTGCTGACGCCCGAAAAAGTCGATGCACCCTGGCACCTATCCTCGCCCGGCACCGCAAAGATTCTGTCCGATCAAGAGCCTTACCGGGGAGGTATTCGGCACTATCCGGACGGTGAACGCGGGTTCTCCCACCAGTTTCTTTGTGAAACGACCAGTGAATTTCCTGAGGCCGATGACGATACAAATCCTTACGCTTGTGGCGATGGCGGACTAAACGACTGTTACGACTTGACCCATGGCGGTTGGCAACGTACTGCGGATGACGCAACGGAGACGCGACTCTGGGGTACACCGATGACGGTCGAGGTGGCCAATCCGAAAACTGCGGGAGCCCGAATCGTTGATGTTCGCTTAGGCACCCCGGTTGCTGGTCCGTTGCTGCCAGGACCAGTCTTTTGGGAGCCGATGGCCACTAGTGATGGCCGCTTGTTAGTTGGACGACTCGGCAATGCGTTGGATTTCACATGGCGTAACGAGCGCACTGGTTCCAACGTGACGGGTAATTACGATCTGGCGTATTCGTTACTCGAAGACGGTGTTGAAGATTGCGACGTGCAAGGATGGCAACGATTTTATCCAATAGCCAATGCCCCATACGATTCACGAATGCAAGGCAACTACGGTATTGCCGCGTTTCCCTTTCGATCAGGCCAGGGTGAACCCATTTCTGAAACCACCGACTATGGCGGCACTTATCCGTGGGTCGATCATGAAGGCAACAATGTGTTTATGATGACGCTCTCCTCAATGTTGAGCGAAGAAGCAGACCAATACCCGCATCGTTGTGTGCCGGGAGAGGGATGTATCAACAATGAGAATGATTCGAGTCTAAAAGGCTTGTCGGTGGCGGGGCTTTGGACGCAAGGTCGTCTGGTCCATATCGATAATATGCTGAACAACACCGATTGGGGATTACCTTTAGACCCAGCGGGACACCGTTTGGTATCGCTTTATGAACAGAGCGATGGCACGCCGGTGGAGGTTCGAGTGGGTGCAGGTGGTCGGCATAAAGATACCGATTATCCTGTGCTTAAAGGCCGGACAGGCAATACCGCAATTGTCGATTCGGTGCAGAACTTCTTTAACCATCGCAAAGAAATGCAAACTCGCAGTCCGCAAGATATCGTTTGGCGCATAAGCAACGGTAAAGCGACAGACGAATTTTCTTTCGACGATTATACGAATCCCGATGGCTTCATCGTGTCCAACATGATTGCATCGGTTAGTCAGAGATCGGAACGTGGACTGCGATATAACAATGGCCGCAATGGTTCTGATGTTGAATTGCAAAACGCGGCCAGCGCAGTTCCTGAAAGGTGGGTAACGCCACCCTATGGTCTGGTACGTGCTGGCACCGGGCGTGCGGAGTCTGTTGCGTTAGGCGGTATTCACGGACGCGGTTTCTGGCTCGACGGCACTAACGAAATAAATTACGACATTCAAAGCCAACCGCGTAACCCAAAAGACAGTGATTGGTATGTCAGTATTTTCGTCGACAGCCGATTCGCAGATGACGGCGCGCGCCGGAATCTTATTCGTTATCCCGACGGTACCGGGCTTGCGTTGGAAGGGCGTCGGGACTTGGTGTTTTTAAGAGACAATGGCGAAACCATCAGCAATACATTGACGCTACCAGCCGCATTGCCGAACACGGGTTGGGCGCACATCGCACTGCAACTTAGCGACCGCAATCGTCAAATCACTGCTTATCACAACGGATTTGCATTTAGCACGTTCCGCATTGAAGAAGGGTTTTTCGATATTGTTCCAGGCCAGCTTGTTGTCGGCGGTGAAAGCAGTGCAACCGGTTTCCGCGGATGGATTGACGATTTTAAAGTGTTCGCGCAGCGGCTGAACCCTGAGATCGCATGCAATCACGCCGGTGGTACGTTGGTCGGAATAGAGAACAACAGCAATTGGCAAAATGTCGCAGGTCGGTACCCGGCAGAATTTCATGACGCCGTAAACCAGAGTGTTTCAGCAAGTGGCCGTGGCAGTTTTGATCGGTACGCTTGTTACACTGACTACACAAGCGTTCATGGTATTGACGTGAAGGTTCCGCCAACGGGCACAGTGTCTGTTCGTGAAGCGATCAATTTTCCAGAAGGTCCGTTGGTGTTCGATCAGCCGCGGCCGGACTCAACTGGTAATTCATTCTGCCTGTCTTGCCACCATGCCGAAGGTAAGGGTGGTTTGGGTCTGGACGCACTCACCGTTGCCCCAGGCGTCAATGCTATGGACGACCCTCGCCGTACACCTTCACAACCGCCGCGCATGGTTCACGGCAATATTCCGGCGGGTTGGCTGGATGGCCTCATCGCCGAAGCCTCACAGGCGGGGGCAGAAGGGTTTATGCTTGACCCGTTTATATTTGCTGATGGTACTCCGCCACCAGATGATCCTCCACCAGATGATCCGCCGCCTGACGATCCACCGCCCGACGATCCTCCACCTGATGATCCACCACCGCCTGTGGCTGCTCCAGACTATACGCTGCTAAACAGTCGTTGGTCGCTGCTTACTGTGCCGGCTAATAGTTCAGCTCAAACCATTGGGCAACTGTTCGATGATGATTTGCTCGCATCCTCCTACGGCATAACATGGGTGATTTTTACGTTTGACCAGCAATCACAGAACTATGTCAGACCTGCTGTCGACAGTACCCTGGCACAGGGCGATGGCTTTTGGATGGTTCAACTAACCGGTGCTGATGTGATAATTGATCTCCCCGAAGATGTACCTGATGGTGATGCTGAAATAGCAGCTGCTTGCGCTTCAACTGAAGGGTGTTTTTCAGCTCGTATTTCAACTTCACCAAACAGTAGTACCTGGTCTATGTTGGGTGCACCGTTTTCATTGCCCGTTGACGTAAAAAATATACGGATTACCAGCTCAAATGGTGTTTGCGCCGAGGGTTGCGATCTTGACCAGGCAAAATCGAACGGCTTATTGGTGAATGAGCAGTGGGCGTATGATACCAACAGTGGACAATATGAGGCACTGGCCAACATCGATTACTTGCAGCCATGGCAAGGATTTTGGTTTCAGGCTGCAGCGTTGCCATCAGGAACGGAATTGACAGTGCTTTTTCCCAAACCCAAACCTGTTGGGCTTTAAGTAATAGAGGCTGTATTTAGTGGCTCCATATTTCATACATATGGAGCCATAGTTCATGCATGTATAATGAGTCGTTAATTTGGTGGCCTTAGAAAAAATACTTATGGCGTTGCAATGAAAAACTCATCGCTACTGAAGATTGGCTTGGTGGGCACAGTAATTTCTGCATTGTGCTGTTTTACGCCCATTCTGGTCGTTGTTTTTGGCGCCATTGGTTTATCCGCCATGATCGTGTGGTTAGATTATCTGCTTATTCCGGCACTACTGTTTTTCGTGGTACTAACTGTGTACGCGCTAATTAGGCGAAAGAAATCTCTTACGTACCAGTAATTGTGTTAACCGCGAACGATGGTCAAGGTCGTCGTGCGCGGTTAATTCCCAAATGCAGGGCTGAATACAAGTTGTCCGGTTGGGTGCACGCCATTAAAGCTTAGCCACTGCACGTTTTTATCGGGCACAGCTTTATAGTGCAGATTTCCATCGGATACAAATCCGAATCGACTGTAGTAAGCGGGATCCCCGATCAACGCGCAACCGTCTGCACCCATACCGCGAAGCAGGGTTAAGCCTTCATTGATCAGCGCAGTTCCTATGCCGCGGCGTTGCAGTTCAGGTGCTACGGACACAGGTCCCAAGCCGTACCAAGCCCTATTTACACCACTAATGTTAACGGGCGAAAAGGCCACGTGGCCAACTAAAGCCTGATCTTTAATGGCTACTAATGAGAGTGTTAAATCACCGGCTGCGCGCAGTGCATCTATAACGTCTGGTTCAGTTCCGTCGCTGAATGACATAGGCGCAAAAGCTTCAGCGGTTAATCGATGTATAGGAGAAATATCCCCGGCTTGTTCTCCGCGTATTATCATGGCTAGATTATCATTTTAAAAATTCGGTACAACAGGCTGCATACGATAAGCGTTCTTCGTCTATTTTAAAAGCGACATACTGATATTTAAGCAGTTAATCTCCGATTGGTTTTGGCTCGGTATCCTTGGATAAACTGACCAGTGATGTGCGAATCCTTCGTAAATACTCTTTGACCTTTTCGGGCCTGTTTCGTGCCGCTCCAGCAGCCAACACATCCACAATGGCCATAAATACCAGTCGAGATGCAGATGGTTTATAGATATCCTGATCTTCGGGAAGGTTTATTTCGATGGCAATGTCTGCTATGGCAGCCAGATCAGAATCTTTTCTGGTTAAGCAAATGGTATGTGCGCCATACTGTTTGGCAATGGCCACACTGTCGAGTAACTCTGCGGCTTGTCCGCTTGATGAAATGGCAAAGACGACATCACCAGTCTCAAGAGTAGCAGACACCATGCGTTGTAAATAACCGTCTGCATGGGCTTCGGCAGGAATACCCAGTCTGAAAAATCGATTTGCACCTTCACGTGCAACGTTTGCAGAACCACCACCTACACCAAAAAAAGCAATGCGACGACACACCGCGAGAACGTTGATGGCCTCTTGAATCGAGTCGCCGACAAGTTGCGTTCTAGCTAAAGTCAGGCTGTCAATCAAAGCGCCAAAAACCTGTGTGACTAGCTGTTCCGACTCTGAATCGTCGCGGCTTGGCCCTCCCATATACTGCAAACTAACGGCTACACTTTGAGCAAGGCGAATAGTGAAATCTCTGAACCCATCACATCCCAACGCCAAACAGAATCGGTTAACTGTGGCAACTGAAACACCAGCTTCATTGGCAATTTCAAGCTGCGATAGCGTGGCGACTTTCTCAAGATTGGATAGCACAAAATCAGCAACAAGCTGCTCACGTTTGCTAAAACTTCCCTCAAGCTGACGGGTTCTAGTGATGACATCGATGACTCTGTTCATGGCCTTTCTATTTTATTTTTCAGCTTATTGCTAACTAAACAGGCTTGTAGGCTGTTACATCCATTTCGATCTTTGCATCTACCATCAAAGACGATTGAACAGTCGAACGGGCAGGTGGGTTTGCGATGAAATGCTTTTCAAACACAGCATTGAAGCTGGTAAAGTCTCGCGGGTCATCAAGCCAGATATTAACTTTCACCACATCGGCCAGTGTGCAGTTGGCGAGTTTTAGCACTTCCACAATGTTGGCAATGACCTGTTCTGATTGCTGCACAATCCCACCGTTGACAATTTCGCCATCTATGGTTGGTACTTGTCCCGATACAAAAACAAAATCTCCGGCGCGCACAGCCTTGGCAAACGGGCGGGGTGTTCCGCCTGCTGCTGCATCTGCCGAGTCAAAGCGCGTTATCTGCTGAGTTGTTGTCATGGTTGTTTCTCCGTAAGTATTGAAAGAAATGTAAGTAACTTACAATATAAGTATAAGCGAATAAAGAAATAAGTTAGGAATTTGACGAAAATAACACGATCATGATAGTTTCTTACATGTTTGCATCCTGTCGTAAGAAATCGGATGTGCCATAAAGATGTGTCCTGGGTTGTGCCATAGGTTGTGCTTTGGGTTTTGCCAAATAGAGGAGAGAGAAGAATATGAAAGTTCGTTCAATGTTTAGAGTGGCGGTTTTAGCGGCAGCGTTTGGGTTCGGTGCTGCGCCTGCCATGGCTGATGGCATGCTGCGTTATGCCACCGTAGGTGAACCACCAAGTCTTGATCAACATGTGTTGACATCTGATTTAGCGACGACCATTGCTCATCATATGTTTGAAGGTCTGTATACCTTTAATGCTGCAAATGCGCCTGTAAATTTGCTCGCAAAAGGTGATTCCGTGTCTGATGACGGCAAAACCATCACGATCAGTTTGCGTGACGATGTGACATTCCACGACGGTCAGGCAATGACTTCGGCTGATGTCGTCGCGTCGATGCAACGCTGGGGGGAACATGGTTCTCGAGGACCTCTGTTGTTCGGCAACGTTGAAAGCATTGAAGCCAGTGGTGACCATGAAATTACCATTAAGATGTCTGCACCCTTTGGACCATGGAAAAACCTGTTAGCGTTTATCAACGGCGGGCCCGCGATTTATCCTGCGTCAGTTATGGAAGGCGCGACTAAAGAACCCATAACTCCAGAGCAATACATTGGCACCGGCCCCTTTAAATTCAGTGAATGGGAACCGAACAGACACGTGGAGTTGGTACGCTTTGATGAATACGCATCGCCAGAAGGTGAACCTGATGGGTATGGTGGGGCTCGCAAGGCTGAATTTGATTCAATAAGATTTATGCCCGTACCGGATGTTGGAACACGAGTTGCCGGGTTGCAAGCAGGCGACTACGACTATGCGGAAAGCATACCTGGCGATCTTTACGCTGAAATGGAAGCCGATGCTAATGTAAAGACTATTTTAAATGGTGGTCCAATTTTTGGTTTGGTATTCATGAACTCCAAAGAAGGTCCGCTTAAAGACAATTTTGCACTTCGACGTGCTATTCAAACTGCCATTGATAAAACACCGGCACTGCAGGTTGCCATAGGCCCAGAAGGTTTATGGCGAGCCAACGGGTCTTTTTTGCCTGAAGGCAACGTGTGGTACACCGATTCAGGGGCCGATCATTTCAGTAAAGGTGATGCTGAAGCGTCAAAAACCATGGCTGCTGAGGCAGGGTATGAGGGTGACCCGATCAAGTTTATGGTTTCAACTAATTACCCATTTCACTATGACAAAGCCATTGTTTATACCAAGCAACTCGCTGCAGCTGGTTTCAATATTGATCTGCAAGTGTATGACTGGGCAACGTTAATCGAGAAACGAGCGCAACCTGATCAATGGGATTTGTTCTTCACCCATCATGGTTTCGTACCCGATCCAATTCTTATTTCGGTTATGAACGACGATTATCCGGGTTGGTGGACAACGGCAGAAAAAGCGGATCTAAAAGCCAAATTCACAGCCAGCTCAGATCCTGCCGAACGTCAGGCAATCTGGGGTGAAATACAGGCATTGATCTATGATCAGGTTCCTACGATGAAAACGGGTGATGTATACACATACAACATTGCTTCGCCTAAATTGAACGGGCTTGGTGATGCCACACTTATCTGGCCCCACTTCTGGAATGTCAGTAAATAATCAGTAAAGTTAACCTCGGAGTCACTGCACTTTCTGTCCGTTCCGGAAATTCTGTCCGTTTCGAATAAAAGTGCAGTGACTCATTGCCGCGACCTGCCATGCTTTCCTATTTCATTAAAAGGGTGCTTGCATTTATTCCCACGTTGATCGCTGCATCAATGTTGATTTTTCTGTTTATTCACCTGATACCTGGCGACCCTGCGGCTGTTCTGCTTGGTGATACGGCAACCCCTGAAGATATAGCTGCATTGACGCGCGAACTGGGTCTCGACGAGCCGATATGGCGCCAATACATTCATTGGTTTGGCGGTGTCATTCAGGGCGATTTGGGTCAGTCACTGTTTTTTAAAACGCCTGTACTGTCTGTCATTGCGGACGGGGCTGAGACATCGTTGTTGCTGGCTTTAATGACGATGACCTGGATTGTGATATTCGGTGTGCCCATTGGCATTTTGTCAGCTACCCATCATGGCACGTGGATAGACCAGCTGACCTCTGGGTTCGCGATATTTTTTGCATCCATACCCACCTTTTGGTTGGGTTTGTATTTGATTTTATTTTTTGCCGTTGGTCTAGGCTGGTTCCCGAGCTCTGGTTTCCCGTCAATTTCTGACGACGGTGGTTGGCGGAATTTACGTTATCTGTTGTTACCGAGCTTAACCCTTGCAGCGCCAAACGCTGCGCTCATTATTCGATTAGTTCGATCTTCAATGCTCGATGTTGCAAAAGAAGATCATGTTCGAACGGCCAAAGCAAAAGGGTTAAGTCCTGCGAAAATAGCGATCAAACATGTATTCAGAAATGCGCTGATTGCCGTAGCCGCTGCATTTGGTTTTACCTTCGCAGCTCTGATATCTGAAGCTGTGGTTACTGAAACTGTTTTTTCGTTACCAGGTGTAGGTCGATTGGTCGTTCAGTCGATATTGCGGCGAGATTATCCGGTTATTCAGGGCGTTATTTTAATTATTGTACTGCTGTACCTGTCTATTAATTTGATTGTTGATCTCGCCTATGGCTGGCTCGACCCTCGGGTCTCACTGCAATGATAGACGCGATTAAAAACAGAGCCATATCGATTCGTCGAGTGTTTGCTGGTCGCAAAGTGGCAGCGCTGGGCGCTATTTGGCTTTGCATTGTGCTGGTGGCAGCAGTATTCGCACCATGGGTAGCACCGTTTGATCCTCTGGAAATAGATCCGGTAGCGCGGTTGACAGAACCAGGTGCACCCTATCTTTTCGGTACTGACCATTTTGGTCGAGACACGTTTTCAAGGGCTTTACACGGTGCACGAATGGCCATACTGATTGGCGTAGGCAGTGTGTTAATAGCGCTGATTTTAGGTGGGTTGGTTGGCATGCTGTCAGCCTATTTTACAAAGCTTGGGCATGTGCTCATGCGAGCGGTTGATGTACTGATGGCTTTTCCAGCGTTATTACTAGCGCTAGTGTTAATGACTCTGTTAGAGCGAAGTGTTGCCAACACCATCATAGTCATTGGGTTGGTTTATGCAGCAACAACATCACGTATTCTGTTTGGCATGACGCTGAAACTGAAAAACGATGTTTTTATCGATGCTGCACGTTGCTCGGGTGCAGGTCATTTTTCATTATTGTTCAGGCATATACTGCCGAATCTTTTGTCACCGTTATTAGTGCAAGCCACTTTTATTTTTGCTTTTGCCCAGTTACAGGCGGCTGCACTGGACTTTTTAGGGCTAGGGTTGCCACCGGAAGTACCCAGTTGGGGCAACATGTTGTCAGAGGAACGTATTTATATCACTCGAGCGCCGTGGTTATTATTGTTTCCAGGGCTGCTGATTATCTTTTCTGTGTTTTCCGTCAATCTGGTAGGCGATGCAATGCGCGACAGCCTCGATCCCAGATTTAAAGATGATATAGCGGGAGTGTAAACATTGGCGTTGCTTGAAGTGGAAAACTTAGAAATCGCCGTTGCCGGACAATCGGAATGGTTGCCGGTTGTGGAAGACTGTTCGTTTTCAGTCGATAACAATCAAACCTTGGGCATTGTTGGTGAAAGTGGTTGTGGCAAGAGTTTAACCGCCATGGCAATAATGGGGTTGCTGGAGCAATCTCAAGTTAATATAACCAACGGTAAAATCTGGCTTGACGGTGAAAACCTGTTAGACATGTCCGCCGGCGATCGTCGTCGCATTATGGGCGATACAATGTCGATGATATTTCAGGAACCCATGACAAGCCTGAATCCGGTTTATCGTATTGGAGACCAAATAGTCGAAGCACTAAGACAGCACCGTAAAATGACGTCAGCAGAATATCGTACCCGTGCGCTGCAATTACTGGAGATGGTTAATATTCCGGATTTCCAACAACGGATTAATAGCTATCCACATCAACTTTCAGGTGGTCAGCGGCAACGGGTTATGATCGCGATGGCCTTGTCCTGCGACCCAAAGTTACTTATTGCAGACGAGCCTACAACGGCATTGGATGTCACGGTACAAAATGAAGTGTTGGAACTGATGCTTGATTTACAACGCCGAACCGGTACTGCCATTATCCTCATCTCTCACGATATGGGTGTTATTGCACAAACATGCGACGAAGTGGCGGTGATGTATCGTGGTCGTATTATAGAGTCATCAACAACAGCCGGTTTATTTGCGAATGTTTTGCATCCCTATACACGCGGGCTATTAAATTCAATTCCTGCTATAGACTCAGAGACCGAATGGCTCGATGCCATTCCGGGGCGGGTGCCAATGCTTGAGGAAAAGCTATCCGGCTGCGCATTTCATCCACGTTGTTCTTACTCACAACCAAAGTGCGCTGACACTTTGCCTGCAGCACTATCCATAGGTGAAAGCCATTTGGTTCGATGTCATTTCGCCGGGGAGCTTGAACTATGAGCGAACCGTTGCTAGATGTTCAGGGTTTAAAGGTCTATTTTTCGAATCCCGCGACGCGATTGTTTTCGGCGCACGACGCAATCAAGGCTGTTGACGGTGTTTCGTTTCAGATCGCGCCCGGTGAAGTTCTGAGTCTGGTCGGTGAATCCGGTTGTGGCAAAACCACCGTGGGGCGAGTGTTAACGCGGTTGGAGAAAGCAACGGCTGGTCGTGTGTCTTTTTCAGGCCACGATATGCTTGATATGAGCCAGCACGAGTTTCGGCCGCTGCGACGACACATTCAAATGATTTTCCAGGACCCTTTTGCATCGCTTAATCCAAGGCTGACTATAGAACAAACATTGCAAGAACCATTGATGATTCACAAGCTTGCGCATAACCGTGCGGAGGCTCGTCGTCTTGTCGTTGATATGCTCGAGAAGGTGGGTATGGGTGCAGATGTGCTCGGACGATTTCCACATGAGTTTTCAGGAGGGCAGCGACAGCGAATTGGTATTGCACGTGCAATGATCGTTAAGCCGCAACTGATCATAGCCGACGAGCCCGTATCTGCACTGGATGTATCCATACAAGCTCAGGTGCTTAATCTGTTAAAGCGGTTGCAAGCTGAGAGCGGTGTCGCGATGTTATTTATTAGCCATGATCTGGCGGTTGTTCGGCATATCTCAAACAGAATTGCTGTTATGCACGAAGGTCGAATCGTTGAGCTGGCACAGAAAACCCGATTGTTTGAACAACCTGAGCACGATTACACGCAACGTCTGTTAAAAGCAATCCCTCGCATACCCACGTCGCTTGGAGCTTGATGATAATGGCAGAGTCGCCCGGCTTGCAAAAGCGCGTATTTGTTGCATCACTTGCTACCGAGACAAACACGTTCTCGCCGTTGCGAACAGATTTACAGGATTTCAAAGACAGCTTCTATGCTAGCCCTGGGCAGCACCCTGAAACACCTACGCTTTGCAGCGCCGTTTTTCCGGTGGCACGTCGTGTTGCTGAGCAATATCGATGGACCATCATTGAAGGCACTGCCACGTGGGCCGAGCCCGGAGGCATTGTAAATCAGCAAACCTGGACGTTTTTGCGCGATCAGTTGTTGGAGGAATTACGATGCGCAATGCCGGTTGACATTGTGTTGCTCGGATTGCACGGTGCTATGGTTGCCCAGGACTGCAATGATTGTGAAGGTGAGCTAATTGAGCTGGTCAGAGAAATCGTCGGTGCCAATGCTTTAATTGGCGTAACCTTCGACCCTCACAGCCATTTGAGCCAACGTCGTACAGATCACGCTAACATCATTACGTTGTTCAAGGAGTTTCCTCATACCGATTTTGTCGAAGCGGCTGAGCACCTGGTTAAGCTTGTACACCGAACAAGCTGTGGTGAAATAACGCCACACATGAATGTGTTTGATTGTCGGATGATAGAAATATTCCCGACCAGCCGTGAACCCATGCGTTCTTTTGTTGACAGGATTAAAGCGCTGGAAGGCAACGGTGACGTACTGTCTATTTCAATCGTACACGGGTTTATGGCAGGCGACGTTGCCGACCTTGGCAGCAAAGTCCTGGTGATTACAAACGACTCTAATTCTGCAGGCACAAATCTGGCACAGAAGCTGGGATTAGAATTGTATTCGTTCAGAGGCAACACACGTCCAGAGTTTCTCGCACCGTCACATGCAGTATCATTAGCGCTTGAAGCGAACGATCAGCCGGTGGTGTTAGCCGATGTTTGGGATAACCCTGGCGGCGGGGCGGCGGGGGATTCCACCGTTATTTTAAATGAGTTGTTTGCACAGCATGTTACGAATGCAGCATTTGCCACTATCTGGGACCCAATAGCGGTACGCACGTGTTTTTCGGCTGGCAAGAATGCAGAATTTATCCTGCGTTTTGGTGGCAAAATGTCAGACAAAGGCGGTGAACCTATCGATGCTGAGGTACGGGTTCGAAATCTTGTACGGGATGCGACGCAAAGTTTTGGTCAGAGCGTTGTACCGCTAGGAGACTGTGCATGGATAGAAGTCAATGGTGTCGACGTCATATTGAATACGGTTCGATCACAGGTGTTCAATCCGGATATTTTTTCCAATCTCGGTATTGATCCTCAATCAAAGTCACTATTAGTCGTGAAATCGACCAATCATTTTTATGCAGCCTTTTCACGTATTGCCAAATCGGTCATCTATGCGGCGGTGGATGGACCCTATCCGAACAATCCAATAACGAACAATTACAAAAATTTGAACCGTAAAATTTGGCCGAGAGTGGAAAATCCGCATGACCATTAAAATTGATACTATCGATACGCC
>CALIMV010000411.1 GCA_938045275.1 uncultured Granulosicoccaceae bacterium | reverse complement strand
CCATCCGGATCACAACCAGCAACATTGAAATAACGCAATATGACGTGCTTCATATCGCATGCAATGCTAAGGTCTTTAATCATGTACTCAGACATTAGCTTCGACATTCCGTACGGATTAATTGGTGAGGTAGGTAAATCTTCGCTGCACGGCTTCGATGCGTCTTCCGGAACACCATAGGTTGCCGCAGTTGAAGAGAAGATAAAGTTCTTGATGTTTGCATTCTGACAACATTCAAGTAGGTTACGTGTAGCGGCGGTGTTATTACGATAGTATTTAAGCGGGTCACTGACACTCTCGGGCACAATCGTATGCGCAGCAAAATGCATTATGGTATCGACTTCATGCTCGCTGAGGATTTTGCTGACTAATTTCGAATCGGCAGTATTGCCTTCAATGAAAGTGCCATACAAAACTGCATCCCTATTCCCGGTCGACAGGTCGTCCAATACAACGATCCGCTCACCGCGTTCACCAAGCAACTTCACCACGTGACTACCAATGTAACCTGCACCACCTGTGACTAATATTGATTTACTACCCTGCTTGCCCACTATGTTTTCTCCAATTTTTGACAACTTCTTCATCACGACGTATGTTTTCAATCAATTGTTGATAGGAATTTCTGTGCCATTTTTTAGGCGGAGATATGGTATGGCGTGTAAACTTGAAATAGTGTGCTGAACTTCTCGTTATTAAACTGGAATACTTAGACCTTTGCGGCCTGCCAAAGCGTTCTGGCTGGATGAAAACGGTCGAACGCTAAATAATGATAAGTTACTTACTCAACTGAACTTAACCAGCATGTAGCCATTGTTCGTGTTATTTGATAGCGCAAACTGCGGCGCCACTGCCTGTTTCTGACACAAGCATTAAAATAGACGTCGTTATTTTGACTCGCACAGGTGTTGGCGGCTATCATCCACTGTGTTTGGCTCCAAAAAGAGTGTTGGCTAAAGAAGTGACCCAGGTACAAACAACCAACAACGCAATAGAGCAATAGAGCAATAAGGCAATAAGGCAATAAGGCAATAAGGCAATAAGGCAATAAGGCAATTTATAGTGGACAGACTGGATTTCTCAAAACAGGATTACAACGCCAATCGGAGCTGCGCCGGATTGATCGTATTACAAACAGACGAAGTCGTGGAAACTGAAGTGAGAGCTTGGTTACCAGATGAGATAGTGCTATACCACACTCGCATTTCCAATGAAGACAACATTACTGAAGAAACACTACTCAAGATGAGGGAACAAATACCATCAGTATGCGACCTGTTTCCAAAATATGCGCCTATAGCCGTTGTCGCTTACTGCTGTACTTCAGGTGCGACTATGATTGGAGAATCCATTGTCGAACAACGTGTCCAACAAGTTTATCCTAACGCCAGAGTCACCAACCCAATTACCGCGGTAAAAGCACGGCTCAATTCTCTTAATGTAAAAAATATAGGATTGCTAACGCCCTATATCCCGTCAGTCGCGGAAGCCATGTCAACGCATTTGAGTGATAACGGCTTCAATATAGTGAGTTCAGCCTCGTTCTATGAGGAAAACGATTTTAACGTTTGTCGAATATCCAGCCATTCAATTGAACGTGCCGTAGAGCATGTCGTTGCACAAGCCGATTGTGAAGCTGTGTTCGCATCGTGTACCAATTTGCGCACGCTGAATATTCTGGACACCATGAGCAAAAAACATGGTATCCCTGTTATTTCCAGTAATGCCGCCTTGGCCTGGCACATAGCTGAACTTGCTCCACGCTAAAACGCAGATTACATACCTGATGAACTTGAACTCCAACTGCAATTCACACGACTACCCATTAAACGGCTTAAAAGTTATTGAGCTTGCCCGCATCCTGGCAGGTCCTTGGGCTGGACAAACCTTGGCTGACTTAGGCGCCGACGTTATAAAAATAGAGAGTCCAAGCGGCGACGACACCCGTCAATGGGGACCACCCAATATTGCAAATGGCGATGACAATTCAGCAGCGTATTTCCATTCATGCAATCGTGGCAAGCGTTCTATTGCAGCGAACCTGAAAGATTCTAGCGAGTTAGCACGAGTTAAGGCACTAATTTCAGATGCCGATGTGCTCATTGAAAATTACAAAGTTGGTGGATTGGCTGGTTTTGGCCTTGATTTCGCCGCTGTGCATAAACTTAATCCACGTCTTGTCTATTGTTCCATTACTGGTTTTGGCCAAACTGGTCCGTACGCCTCGCGCGCCGGTTACGATTTCATGATTCAGGGAATGAGCGGCATTATGGACTTAACGGGTGAAGCAAACGGTAGCCCTCAGAAAATGGGAGTCGCTTTTGCGGATGTATTTACAGGTCTATACAGCGTTATTGCCATACAAGCTGCCTTGCAGCAGCGCCAGCAAACTGGGGTCGGACAACACATCGACATGGCTCTATTTGATTGCATGACGGCTGTTCTGGCCAACCAGGCGATGAACTATCTCAGTAGTGGCAGCTCGCCTTCCCGACTGGGCAACATGCATCCAAATATCTGCCCTTACGAAACAGTCGCTACAGAAGACGGCCATATAATTATAGCCACTGGCAACGACGGACAATTTAACCGACTTTGTGACTGCGTTGACCTATCAACATTAAAAAACGATTCAAGATTTACCAGTAACGCATTGCGTGTGAAAAACAGGTACGAACTTATGCCTTTAATCAACCAAAAAACAAAACAATGGAATAAGTCAGACTTATTAGTCGCTCTTGAAAAAGCCGTGGTACCAGCCGGTCCAATAAATACGGTAGAAGACGCACTGAACGATCCGCAGTTTATTCATCGCAAGTTACGCATTGATAATGACGGCGTACCTGGGATTCGAACACCAATTATTTTGGGTGGAAAAATGATGAGCGCGAAATCCGGTTCACCAAAATTAGGTGAACACCAACAAGCAGAATTTGATTTTAAATAATCAATTAATAAAAAAAATGCACTATCAATCATCTTCTTTTTATTCAACGCTAAAATATATTACGCCAGTGTTACGCTTTGTAATTGCATAGGTACAAATACCAATATTTGTTCTGTATTTTGATAACATCATCTCGTACTGAACTGACTCAAAGAAGTTGTATTTGTACTCTGCAGTTTCGTTTTCACCGAGTAATGTTTAGTATGGTTTTTCTCCTCCTGTAGTACTTTGAAGGGCGCTATGCGCCCTTTTTTAATGCTTCGTTTCCAAAAAAAAAAAAAATTCCATAGACGCTATTTCTTAACGCCTCGTGGTCACATTTCCCAACATTACATGGCCCGACATTGTCGTGTTAGCCAGAGTCGGTCTTTGCATTGCCTTCGTATATTCTTACTTTTGCCAGGCAGGATTTCGTTTTTCGAGAAATGCAGATAACCCCTCCTTGGCCTCGTTTGATTCCCGTATTTGCGCAATGGTTTTAACGGTTAGATCAATCATATCGTCGTTGATCGATTCCGATGACAAGTGAAAAACCATTTCCTTTGCGATCTTCATAGCATTTGGGGAATTCTGCAGCAGCTGTTCAACGACACTGTCGACGGTGTCGTCAAGTAGCTTCTCTTCGACCACAATATGTAACATGCCATATATTTGCGCATCGGATGCATTGATTCGTTCGCCGGTAATAAACAAACGTCGTGCGATACGTTGGCCAATTGCCTGAATGACATAAGGTCCGATAGTGGCAGGAACCAGCCCTATTTTAACTTCGCTCAATGATAAAACTGTCGATGTTGTTCCAATCACTATGTCGCAGCAGCAAACCAACCCAACGGCACCACCAAATGCCGCCCCCTGAACTCTGGCAAGAGTGGGTTTTGGCATGCCATTAAGTGTTTTCATCAGCTCAGCGAGTGCCGATGCATCTGCAAGGTTTTCTTCTCTGCTATGCCCACCCATACGTTGCATGTAGTTGATGTCTGCACCAGAACAGAAATGCTTGCCCGTAGAACCTAGCACGACCAACTTAACATCTCGATTGCTGGATGCATTGTTCAGTGTTTGCGTAAGACGGGCTATCTGATGCTCATCAAAGGCGTTGTGGAATTCGGGGCGATTCATGGTGACTGTAAAAACGCCTCTGGAATCAAGATGCGTGATTAGTTCCTCAGACATGCTTAAACCTTACATTAGTAGCCAGCTTGACAACTTAGCATGCCAATTGAGTGACTTGGGTGCCATTGTCGTTTTAGGGCATCATTTAACTAAAAACATTTGCAATGATATGTATTTGAAACCAACTAAAAATGAGGCGGGCGCCGAGCCATTATGCCTTCTGACAGGGTATGTGTTAGCTGACCAGGCCCAGGCGCTGCCAGCTATGCAGCCCCTTTGGACAAACAAGCATTGCCTGTGCGGACTTTAGTCCCATATTCTTATAAAATAGTATCTGGACTACGCCATAAGCTACACATACGAGACAATTCAATGCATGACTATTTAGCCGCGCTAATCGGCGGTACGATGATCGGCTGTGCCGCTGTGCTCTTGATGGCTGCACACGGCCAAATCATGGGCGTTAGCGGTATTGTTAAAAATCTACTCCCGCCAATTAGCTCCGATTGGCATTGGCGCGCATTCTTTATTGCGGGTATTTTGCTCGCCCCTTTAGTTACATTGTTTGTTAATGGGGAATTTCCCGACGTATCGATAACTAACAACCCAATTGTTTTACTCGTCGCTGGTTTAATCGTTGGCGTGGGCACTGTCATAGGAAATGGCTGCACATCTGGTCACGGCGTTTGTGGACTCTCTCGTGCCTCTATCCGTTCTGTTGCTGCAACCTGCATTTTTATTTTTAGTGCGATGGTAACTGTGTATTTTGTACGACACCTTTAAGATTATTTAGGCTTAGCAACATGAAATACGTTTCGACTTTACTTATTGGTTTGTTATTTGGTCTTGGTCTAGTGATATCTGGCATGATCAATCCGCAAAAAGTGTTAGGTTTTCTCGATATTTTTGGAGAGTGGGATGCTTCGCTTGCCTTTGTTATGGCTGGTGCTGTCGTGGTTACATTTTTTGGCTACCGCTGGATAGGCAGGGCTGGCAAGCCCTGGTTCGGTTTAACTTATAAAATACCCAATCTGTCGCAGGTAGATCCTAAACTGATTATTGGTGCCATTTTATTCGGTGTCGGCTGGGGCTTAGTCGGACTTTGCCCAGGACCAGCAATTGCTGCATTTGTGGTAAAGCCCGGAGCATTACTGGTTTTTCTAGCCGGCATGGTCGGCGGCATGGCTGTAGCTCGACGATTCGTTCAGTGACTTAGCTTCCCTCTACTCAGCCCTTGCCTCGATTTTCTTTTGTTGCGTCATCAATAACCGACTGCACAGCTGACACTCTGTCTTTCATACGGGTTGGCATTGTTGTCCAGTAATAGGTAATTGCGTTTAATGATGTGCCCAAAGCCCACGCTCGACCGAGCAACCACTCCGATTCGCACACACCTAAGCGACGCCGAAAAGCGTCGCGGCATGGTGCGTCCAACAAACCCCAAACGCCGTGCGAATCGATAGTTGCATCGCCAATACCCAGACTGCCAAAATCCAAAATGGCGCAAAGCCGACCATCACCGCAAACCAACAGATTTTCAGTAACCAGGTCCCCGTGATACCAGCGATCTTCGCCAACTCTGTTTGAATCAGGGAGCTTCATTGCGTCATTCCATACGGACAAAGCCGCATCGAGGTCTATGTTCAATCCAGAAATAGCGCCACACCGTTGAATATTTTGTCGGGTGAGATTGTCAAACTCGGCTAACGCGCGACCACGGTAGCAACGCAAAGATGCATCAATGTCAGGACGGCTGGGAAGCTTTGTATCGCGAATTGCTCTGACAGCATCAGCCAAATCAAGAGCGAATTGTTTGCTCATTGACGTCGGTGATCCATTATTAGCGAAAGGCTGGGGTATCACGCCGTCAATCCAACGAACAATCGACCATTTTTCACTGTAGCCGAACATTGGCTTACCTATTGCGATTATCTCTGGTGTTGCAACCGGCAATCCACGACTCACTTTTCTCAGCCATCGATATTCTTTCTCAATGGAGACTCCCGCACCGGGTTGTCGAGGGAGTCGAACCAAAAGATCTTTGCCAAGGCGAAATAGCACATTGCTGGAACCGTGTTCAGTCAACCGATTCAATGAATATTGCTTGTATTCGGGAAAGGAACTGTCAACAAGCCTGCGTACAAGCTCTGTACTTATCGAAAGCTCGTCATCATGCAAACTTAACGGCATGTTTTCGGTTCAGGACACTAACAAGAATCTAACGGAGCCAAAAATGGGTTAGATGAGCAACCCGCACCACTCATCGTAGAGCAAAAAAACAGTATGAAAAACTATTGAATAATATCAGCAGCCAGCGCACGTACCGGCGCTTCAACTTTCGTCAATTTAAGCTGATCTGGTAGTTTTTGAAGATTGATCGGACCAGGTTGCACAGCTATGATTTTGCCAACAGGTGAGTACAAAATATAGGTGGGCGTTCCAAGGTATTCCGAATCGAACGAGCTTTCTAGCTGCGACTTAACCATATCGAGTTCAGCAATGAAATTGTCAAAAGATAACTGCTTACTCGCAATTCTCGCCTTTACATCACCCGCATTGCTCAGCCCATCAAGAGACAGTCCCAGCACAGTCATATCGTTGTATTCTTCGTTCAATTGCGACAGGGCAGGCTTTTGTTCTTCGCATACAATGCAATCTAATGCCCACAGCTGAACCAAGGTCCATTGCCCCGGTACTGAGGACACGATAGCGGGAGTGAGTAGAGAATTTACCTTGTGAGCTTCCAGTTTGTCAGCTGTTGCCAAAAATGAAATTGACGACAAAAACAAAACTAAAGAGATGCGATTAACCATACTGGAAATCCGGCTATAAACGGTTGCTGACCCGCA
>CALIMV010000410.1 GCA_938045275.1 uncultured Granulosicoccaceae bacterium | reverse complement strand
CGGTCAGTCAGACAAATGATTTCGGCGTGTATCGCGCTTCTGTGATCGTCAAAATGCAATTGTCTGTGTACACGCAAAATGGGTGTGCCAATGGGTGTTTGCAGCTGCTCTGATTGTGTTTTATCCGCGCTGAGAACGTAGAAAGTCTGGTCGGCCGAAGAGGGTTCGAGAAAATACACATCTTTTACCAAGGCAGACACCGATTGATTTTCCAGGTTATGGTTTTGCAGACCGGGGAACAACTCAGTACTAAGCCACAGTGTTTCGTACAACACGGGGGCATTATCGACTGAGGCACATCGGTCAACTCTTAAAAACGTTTCGCTTGGTTCTATCGAATCGCTGTTTTTTTCGCTGCTGCGCACTTGCTCAATAACAGGTTGTTTAACCAGGTTCAGACACACATTCAGTTCACTTCTCTGCAGTGCCGCGCTGGTGCCTGCCAGCGAAAAAAGGTCGATTGATCGCAAGGGTGGCAACACGTAAGTGCCTGAGCCCCTTCGACGCTCGAGCCTGCCTTGTCTGACCAGTAAATCGGTTGCCTGGCGCACTGTTGGACGGCCAATTCGGTAACGCTGCGCCAGCTCGTTCTCAGACGGAATTCGTGTGGCCACCGCATGGACACCACTGTCAATTTCGTCGCGAATTCGATCGGCGAGTTGTCGATAAAGCGGGACTGGTGATTGCTGATTTAGCGGCACTGTGACTATGGCACTGTAAATTGATAGCCAGAATAACGTGATATTGGTCAAGTTGTCAATACAACTATGAGTTGTATTGCGAAGTCTTTACAGAGTTCTGATTGACGGCGGCGAGTCGATGCCTGACCATTTGTACTAGGTATAAATACTAGCTCCCACGTGATCGAACGACAGCCATGGGCGTGTCCTGCGGTTTGTTCAGTGTGCGTGTGGATGTATTTGTTCAGCAAAATCATTGAGCGGTAAAATGTACAAAGCAATTAAAACCATCTTGTGCGGTGGTTATTTTTTAACAACCTCACTGGCCATGGCGGGCGACGCACCATTCAGTTCAACCGTGCAAATGAATCTAGACACGATAAACGAAACAGTCAGCTCAACTTTCATTTGCCTTGAATATAGCGGTCGAAAGAATCACCGAGTTTACGATAAGCGCATTGCCGGTGAGTATGCGATGTACGCTTACTCATTTAATGCCAAATTCAGCGATCAGACATTTATCGAGATTGTTGTTAATCCTGAATTTGAATCTGCCTACACGGCACGTGAAAGTATTTATCCCATTGTGTACGCAATGGGGCGCGTTTATGCACCTTTACGCAGAGGGGTGGGACGAATAGTTTTGCATCGAGGCAACAAAGGGCTGCATGCTGGTGGGTATATTAAGGACTATGGCCAGGTTGTGCTCTATTTGGGCACCGTTGCAGATCGATTACGAGAAAACCATCTGGAAGAGTCACTTTTTCATGAGTCTGTGCATGCAGCCTGGGATAAAAAGTATGCTTACACTGAGTTGTGGAGAGCAGCTCAGTTAGCTGACGATGCGTATATCACTCAATACGCCAAAGGTTCGAATGAGGATATGGCTGAAACAGCGCTGCTAGTTTATGGCTTACGCACGAACCCGGATGCAGTCCCGGCAAACGTATCTGAGGCACTGACCGAGTTGGTGCCTAATCGAACCAAAGTGATTCGTTCCATCATGGAACACGAGGAAAAACAACTTCTGAATGCTAAGCCAATGCGTTATATGGCGGGATGTTCCTCTTGAATGACGGCAACACTTGAGAACATGAACAAGAGGTGGTGATTAACACCACACCTTGTTCTCTGCTCATTCGAACGATGTTATTCAAACACCGTTATTCAAATACTGTTCGCACAAACGTGTACTTATAAACAGCATACCTCGCCATCAGTAGCGATGGGCTCGCCTTCAAGGTAGGTTATGCGTGCAACGGGTGGTTCGCCTGATTCACAGCGATATTCAGGTTGGTGGATTGCACCGTTGCCAATGTCTCCAATAATCGTTCCGCCAATTGTTTCGCATTCTGCGCGCGTCATCAGTGGTCTTATACCGCCAGTGTTATCAAACGGTATATCATCGCTGCCGCCGTTGTCGGCAATGTCAGTCTCGCCGTCAGACGTGGGAGGGGTATCTGCATTACTGTCGGTATCGGTGCCTTCTGATAAGTCGGTTTCATCAACACCATCTGCGCTGCCCATGCCATCATTTTCATCTGTGGCATCGGTTTCAACTGTTTCGTCTGTGGTGCAGGCGTTTAAATCTTCTGCCACCGGTGTGTTCAATTTCGTCCAGCTAAGCGTTGGAATTTCGCTGGTATCGCCATCGGCATCAAGATCGTTTATATCCGGGTCGATAAAGGCTATGGTCAGGGTTTCGTCGTCGAGTGTCACAGTGGTAGCTACATTGAAAAACGAATAGCTGTCGTCACCTTCAGGAGAGACGGATATAGGGTCGCCAACGACATAGCAATTTTCTCCGCTGGCATCCAGCGCTCCATCTTGTTGGTAGTCGTATCGAGTGAGCACACCGTTTTCGTCTAGCTGCCAATAGATAACATCGCTCGTGTCATCTTCAGTCATTGAACCGTCCCATAAACCGGCAATGGCGGTCGTATCGCCACCGCCTTGTCCGTCATCGACCGCTGGTTCTCCATTTGGGTTGAACTGACTGCCTCCTGCTGGTTGCGGGTCATCGTTGTCGTTACTGCTGCACGCAGTTAGAGTGAACGTGGTGGTTAATGCCAGGCTGGCAAGAAATAGATGAATGTACATAGTGCGTTTCCATATTGGGAATATATTCCCAATTGATATTACACGATTTATGCATAAAGTAAAGCGTGTATTTAAATTTATCAGTGCACCAGAAGTTGTGAATTCGCGGCTACCGCACTTATTGTGGACGGTGTATCCTTAATCCAGTCTTTTTCAGGAGCATTAAAAGGTGTCCCCTCGTCAAGCTAACGTATCCAGAAATACGTTCGAAACCGACATAAACTGCGTACTGAATATCGACGGTCAGGGCAGAGGCAATCTTCATTCAGGCGTGCCTTTTCTGGACCACATGCTTGATCAGATTGTGCGGCATGGTTTATTCGATATAGCGGTCAAATGCGATGGTGATTGCCACATAGACGATCATCACAGTGTTGAAGATATTGGCATCGCCTTAGGTATGGCCTTTGATCAGGCTTTGGGTGATCGTAAAGGTATTCAACGCTACGGTCATGCTTATGTGCCTTTAGATGAAGCACTATCGCGAGTAGTGATAGATTTTTCGGGACGACCCGGGCTGTTTTTTAACGCTGAATTTGTTCGAGATAAAGTTGGCACGTTCGATGTGGAACTCACATCTGAATTTTTTCAAGGCTTTGCCAGTCATGCCAAAGCGACTGTTCATATGGATGTTATTCGCGGTACGAATGAACACCACAAAATAGAAACCTTATTCAAGGCATTCGGTCGATCGCTACGAATGGCTTGTACAGTTGATGATCGTGCGTCGCACTTGCTACCGTCAACCAAAGGCGCTTTATAAACCACGATTTTTATTCGCCTTGTTTTTTATTGCCGCCTTTTACACGTGTAGCTCAAATCAATGCAACGAATAGCCGTTATTGACTACGGAATGGGTAACCTTCGATCAGTGTCGAAGGCCATCGAGAGCGTAGCCCCGGATGATGAAGTGCTCGTTACCGCTGACCCGGTATTAATAGCCTCAGCCGACAGAATTGTGTGCCCAGGGCAGGGCGCTGCCGCTGATTGCATGGCAGCGTTGAACGGTGCCAATTTAGTTGAACCCATCAAAGAGATTATTGGGTCTCGACCCTTTATGGGTATTTGTATGGGTTTGCAGGTGCTGCTAACGCACAGTGAAGAGAACGATGGCATTGACTGTATGAATGTGCTTGCAGGCAAAGTAAAGCGTTTCAACCGGCCGTTAACCGATACAGCAGGTCAGCGACTTAAAGTACCGCACATGGGATGGAGTAAAGTGAATCACTCACAAGCGCATTCTTCGCATCCTTCGCATCCAATGTGGAGCGGCATCAGTGATGGTGCACGTTTTTACTTTGCGCACAGTTACTACTGCGCGCCAGACAACAAAGACAGTGTGGTTGGCAGTTGTGTGTACGGAATTGAATTTGCGGTGGCCATGGCTGCAACAAACTTATTTGCGTGCCAGTTCCATCCGGAAAAAAGCGCAAGCGATGGTTTGCAATTACTTCGCAATTTTGTTGCCTGGGATGGGGCAGCGTAGTTGTGATTGGCGCTGTCTGACTCAATTTAATAATCAATAAAAACAACTAGAATTTAACTTCAATGCTCATTATCCCCGCAATAGATTTAAAAGATGGCAAGTGTGTACGGCTTCGGCAAGGTCGCATGGATGAAGACACCGTGTTCTCTGACGACCCGGTCGCCGTGGCATCGCAATGGGTAGAGCAGGGTGCACGTCGTTTGCATCTGGTTGATCTTGACGGTGCGTTTGCAGGCGAGCCGCGTAATGCAGCGGTGGTTAGGGCTATTTGCAAAGCGTACCCGAATTTGCCCGTACAGCTCGGTGGCGGTATTCGTTCGGTGGAGCATGCACAACACTATATTGATGCTGGCCTTGGTTATTTAATTATTGGCACGCTTGCCGTTAAGCAACCGGAGTTTGTTGACGATCTGTGCCAACGATTTGTTGGCAAAGTCATTGTTGGTTTAGACGCCAAAGACGGTTTTGTAGCAACCGAAGGCTGGGCTGAAGCATCGAGTATTACGGCCGTATCGTTAGCCAAGCGATTTGAAGATGTGGGTGTGTCAGCCATCGTTTATACCGACATCAGTCGCGATGGCATGATGCAAGGTGTAAACGTGAATGCAACGGCCGATCTTGCAGACGCTGTTAGCATTCCGGTAATAGCTTCAGGTGGTGTGACCAACATGGATGATGTTACGGCGCTTTGCGGTGTGCAGGGCACAGACATTTACGGCGCTATAGTAGGGCGAGCTTTGTACGAGAACACACTCAACCTGAACGAAGCGCAGAAATGCGCCGATTCACTCGCAAAAAAAGGCAAGTAACCAATGGGCCTGGCAAAACGCATTATTCCTTGTCTTGACGTTGATGCTGGACGCGTTGTTAAAGGTGTTAAGTTTCTTGATATCCGCGACGCAGGCGATCCGGTAAGCGTTGCACGTGGCTATAACGAAGCCGGTGCCGATGAGATCACTTTTCTCGATATAACGGCAAGCTCTGACAATCGCGACACTATGTACAACGTGGTTGAACAGGTGGCCTCTGAGGTGTTTATTCCACTGACCGTTGGTGGCGGCATTCGCGCCGTTAGCGATGTACGCCGACTCCTGAATGCAGGGGCCGATAAAGTCAGTATCAATACAGCCGCTGTACACAATCCTGAACTGGTGCAAGAAGCGACTGACAAGGTAGGTTCGCAATGTATTGTGGTGGCAATCGATTCCAAGTGTGTCAGCGAGCCCGATGAGGCACCACGCTGGGAAATCTTTACTCACGGTGGTCGTAAACCCACAGGTATCGACACCGTTGAATGGGCCGTGAAAATGGCAGAGCTTGGCGCCGGAGAATTGCTGCTCACCAGTATGGACCGAGACGGGACGAAAATCGGCTTCGACCTGGGCGTAACCAAAGCCGTATCCGATGCCGTTGAAATACCGGTCATTGCCTCCGGTGGCGTGGGTGAGTTACAACATTTGTGTGACGGTGTGACGAAAGGCGGTGCAGATGCGGTGCTGGCTGCGAGTATATTTCACTTTGGCGAGTTCTCAATTGGCGAAGCTAAGGCATTTATGCTTAATCAGGGCATTGAAGTGCGGGTGTAAGTAATTGTTATTTATGATTTTTTTAGCAGTTTCTGGGTTGGCGCTACAGGCAAAATCGCTTGCAGAGCAAGTTTTTTCGGCGTCCTAATTTACTCCTAATTTTCGACCCTTATAGTTCAATCATCAGCAAAACGGCTGACAACTGAAC
>CALIMV010000409.1 GCA_938045275.1 uncultured Granulosicoccaceae bacterium | reverse complement strand
AGCGCGACTTGCTTGTTCAATCGTTGAACCTCGGCTCGCTCGACAAGCAACTGTATTTCCGCGTAGCGATTTCATGTGATGCGACTAATTGTAAAGATACTTGCCGCGAGCTAAACAACAGAATGTGCTTTAGCAATGTATGAACATGCTGCCCTAATGCCTTTTTTGCGTCTTTTTCAAGGACTGTCACGAGAAGTAGCACTACACGAAGCCGCCGAATTAAATCGGGAGTACTGCAAACCTGTAACAGATTACACACTACAGCATTTATTTTTACATATTTGCGGAAACAAATATAGATTTAGTGGCCTAAGTTTAAGTGGAATGGTCGATTGAACTACCGGCTGTGCAACTCAACCATTGTGACCGCAGGGAAGGTCTCTGCGATCAACTTTTATAGTTCTGTCTTTGCGTGCTTGAGCCAAATCGTACTGCATGTTGCCGAACTTATGATACTGGCCTGACTGCATGCGACGAAAGCGAGAGAAAAAGACTCAGCCTGATTCGTTGATTCGCCATTAGCGCCAAAGTATTCTTCGCTGTGGTTGACTCGTTCCATTTTATAGTGAGCGTGCAGAACTTCGTAAGAGCGGTTCTCATCAGCAGAAACCATTGCGCCTTCAGTAATGTGCTTCTTAACGAATTCCTTAATTGATTCTTCGTTTTCAGACTTAGCAACAGCAGTAACAGTTTTGAAACCACCCATGCATTCATCCTCGTGACGCTCAAGCGCTACGTATACCACACTTTTTTCTGGGTCTTGGTTTGCAGCCAAATGACGATCAATGCGGTGCTCAATACGATTCTAAGGACGAACATGGCCGTTAACGTATGCAGCATGAACTTCAACTTCGTGGTCAAGCTGAACAGTTTCATCGTCCATTAATGACTCACGCAACTTGTGAGCAAGTACGAAAGCAGTGTCTTGTATTGCACATCCAAATCACGGCTTAACTGAAGCGCAGATATACCCTTCACTGCATTGGTATAGATGGCAATAGCAGCTAAGTACGTTCTCAATGGCAGCTTATGATTGTTGAAAATCGTTCCGCTTGTTACTGAGAATGTGTGTTTGCAACACTTGCAACGCCATTGCTTGCGAGTACCAAGCCAGTAGTGATCGTGGTGATCACACTTAGGGCACAGAACACCTTCAGACCAGCGAGCACAATCAAAAATTCAAAGGCATCGTCGTCGGTCAACCGTACGATTTTAAGCAGCGAAAAGCTACGTGCTTTAGCTGACAGGAGGTAGTTGCGTATTCCAGAGCAAGCCTGCCACTGATTCCACGCCAAAGCTGCCACCCATTCCAGACGAAAGCTGCCACCTAATCCAGAGCAAAGCTGCCACCCTAATTTGGGGTGATCGAGCGAGTTAAGCGACGCAGGATTCTCCAACGTATTCTGAGCCTTTACCCGAGGTTCAGATGCCAGCTAAGAGACTATCCATGCGAAAAATTAAAGAAGTTCTACGTCTTTTCTGGGCCTGCAAACAGAGCCAACGCCAAATAGCCAAGCAGTGCGGTATATCAAGACCGTGTGTGAGTGAATACCTACGCCGTGCCAAACAAGCTGAGTTGTCCTGGCCGTTGCCTGAGCAGCTTGATGACGCACAGTTAGAACGCTTGTTATTTCCCCCGCCACCGAAACTGCCAGCGGCTCAAAGAGCGATTCCCGATTGGGACGACGTCTTCTTGGAATTGAAGAAAAAGAACGTGACCAAATTCCTTCTCTGGCAGGAATACCGTACGGCTCATCCGATGGGATACAACTACAGCTGGTTCTGTAGTGGCTACCGCCGGTGGCTTGGTACACGTGATCTATCCATGCGACAAACTCATTGTGCCGGTGAAAAATGTTTCGTCGATTATGCCGGTCACACCATTGCCATCATCGATGCGCGTACCGGTGAAATTAGTCAGGCTGAGATTTTTGTCGCCGTGCTCGGTGCATCAAACTACACCTTCGCCGAAGCAACAGCCACTCAATCGCTACCCGACTGGATCGGTTCGCACGTTCGCGCCTTTGAATTTTTCCAAGGCGTTACCGAGGTACTGGTGCCCGATAATCTACGCTCGGGTGTCACAAAAGCGCACCGCTACGAACCTGATCTCAACCCCACTTACCATGATATGGCGCAGCACTATGGTGTTGTGGTTATACCGGCACGAGTACGACGACCTAAAGATAAATCCAAAGCCGAGGTTGGCGTACAAGTGGTGGAGCGATGGATCTTGGCAGCGCTGCGACACCAAACGTTTTTCTCGTTGCAGCAACTCAACGAACGTATTCAAGTCTTATTAGTTGAATTGAATAATCGCCCCTTTCGTAAACTGCCTGGCTCTCGACGTAGCCAGTTTGAAGCACTGGACCGTCCTGCTTTGAACCCGCTACCAGCCAAAGCCTACATTTATGCCGATTGGAAGAAAGCCCGAGTCAATATCGACTATCACGTTGAAGTCGATGGCCACTATTACTCGGTGCCTTATAGCTTGGTTAAGCAACAAATCGATGTGCGCTACACCGAGCATAGCGTCGAGTGTTTCCACAAAAACCAGCGTATAACGAGTCATTGTCGTTCCAGACAAAAGGGTTATCACACCACGGTGCGTGAACACATGGCTGAGTCACATCGCCAGTATGGTGACTGGTCACCGCAACGACTGATGAGCTGGGCACAACAGTACGGTAAGTGCACAGCCGAATTGGTCAATCAGATCATGCAATCACGGCGTCATCCAGAGCAAGGTTACCGAAGTTGTTTAGGTATTTTGCGATTGGAGAAAACCTACGGCGCCGAGCGTTTAGAGTTAGCCTGTCAACGGGCACTATTACTTGAAACACGACGCTACAAGAGTGTTGAATCGATCTTGAAACATGGGTTGGACAAAACAGACCGATCACCCGATGCTGAATCCGTATTACCCACCGATCACGACAATATCCGTGGTCCTAATTACTACCACTAACCAACAGGAAACTGATCATGTTGCATCACCCGACACTTGAGAAACTAAACCAATTAAAATTTAGCGGTATGTCTGCCGCACTCAGTGAACAGCAATCACAAGAGAACATCGAACAACTGAGCTTTGAAGAACGCCTTGGGTTGTTGATTGATCGTGAGATCACCGAACGCGATACGCGGCGACTGAAAACGCGGCTTCGTCAGGCTAAGCTGCGACACAGTGCCTGCATGGAAGACATTGATTACCGTCATCCACGTGGCTTGGATAAATCGATGATGTTAAGTCTGGTTGATTGTCACTGGATAAAGCAGCACCTCAACGTATTGCTCACAGGACCAACCGGGGTTGGCAAGACCTGGTTAGCCTGTGCGTTGGCACACAAGGGTTGTCAGAGTGGTTATACCGCCTTGTACTGTCGTTTGCCACGGCTGCTGCAATCGTTGGCTTTAGCGAGGGGTGATGGCAGCTATGCAAAGCTGATGAGTAAACTGGCGCGAACTCATGTCATCGTTTTAGACGATTGGGGGCTAAGCCCGTTGAATGCCGAGCAACGCAGAGATTTATTGGAAATACTCGAAGATCGGCACGGCTCAAAATCCACCATAGTGACGAGTCAAGTACCGGTTGCACAATGGCACGACATCATCGGTGACCCAACCTTGGCCGATGCCATCTTGGACAGGCTGGTTCATGGGTCCTATAAGCTAAAACTTAAAGGCGAGTCGTTGAGAAAAAAGACGAAACAGTTGACGAACACCGACGAAAACGAGTAAAACAAAACCCCTGCGTCGCTACGCTCCGATGGGGTGGCAGCTTTGCCTGGTTTAGGTGGCAGCCTTCACGTGGAATGGGTGGCAGACTTCGCTGGTATACGCAGGTAGTGCTGTTTGCTTGGCAATTTCTTCATATACGAGGTATTTTACATTCATATAGGGTTTTATTAATACATTACTCGTCGTTTATAATGAATAAACTCCTTATAAGTGTATAAATACATGCCAAAACCAGCACTAGATGAAGAGTGGAAAGCCCGAATGAGGGGCATTCTTAAAGCAGAGATCGCTCGTAAAGGCGTGAAATATAAAGATTTGTCAGTGATGCTTGAGGAAACGTACGGCGTGAAGGAATCGCCTCAGAATCTATCGAACAAAATCGCGCATGGGACATTTAGCGCGATATTCATGTTCCAGATTTTGGAGGTTATTGGATGCGATTCAATAAAGATCACTTAACTTTTATCAGAAACCAATATCTAATCAACAAGGCATTTTGTGATATTTTTTTAGTTTTATCAGTCCTACTAATTATTGCAGTAAGCGTTTTTGGAACGACAAACTACCTATCAAAGGCTCCAGATAAAGGACATGAGGGGCGCCAGTACGCCGAATGCAAAAACATTGAATCCGATCATGAAAGTTGTGAACGAGTTGCTCCTAGAAGCAATGAAAACTCCGATAATAACAAGGAAGAGTCCGACAGTACGAGGTATCAGCTGAACGCCTTTATAAAGGATAAGCGTGATATCAATGCCCAGGAAGGCATGTGGAGAGCGACCAACTTTCTTGGGTTTCTCACTCTGATTCAGGTGTTCATCGGGTTTGCGGGGATAGCTCTCATATACGGAACCCTCAGAGCGACACAAGAAACTATCAGATTTAGTCGAGAAACTCTCGCTATTACTCAACAAACGCTTAGGGAGGCCAATGAGGCTACGCGACTGGCGGGAAAGACTCTCGAAGAAACAGTTATAGCTACTGGCTTTGCCGAGGATTCTGCCAATGCCGCCAGAGACTCTGTTACTGTTGCAAAAGAGTCTATTGAGAATGCAGACAAGATGAGT
>CALIMV010000408.1 GCA_938045275.1 uncultured Granulosicoccaceae bacterium | reverse complement strand
ATGCCGACTGATATCGCAACATTTGAAGCCTCCCTTAACAATACATCTCTCAACGACATTATTGAGTCTTTGCAAATTGCCGATGTGCGGTTTGTTGTTCCGAATTGGCAACAAGAGAGTGAGCTTGATTTAATGAGCTTATTAGCGCCCCTGGGGCTGCCACAAAGTCCATGGTTTTTTGAGCGACTGGTCAATGGCGGTACCAGCCTGGATGTTATTGCCAAACAGGTTGCCAAAATTGAGGTGGACAAGGACGGCACGCGCGCGGCAGCTGTTACTGCCATCATTGGCATCACTTCGGTGCCTGAGTCTATCAATATAGACCGCCCCTTTGTTTATGCTCTGCGTGATCGCACCAGTGGCGCTATTCTCTTTACAGGTCGTGTGGTTGCACCGTAGTCTCGACAAACCAGGAACTATCTCAAAATGAGTGGAGGGCTCCGAGCCATTGTGCATTCAGACTAGGCTTGTGGTGGGCGCGCAGGCTGATTAGCAGCGCGCCACAGATAGGGTGCAACACCCTAGCAAGTATCGCTACTCTGTACCAGCGGTACTGTAATTAACCACTATCCGAATAATACCCCACCCTTCAAAATCTGGAGTTTATAGTCTCACCATCTCTACCATTGTTCAGCTGGAAAAAACCAATGACCAGCGTCATCCCATACAAAAATTTGCTTATCTGTTTTAGTGCAATCTTCGCGCTTAGGGTTGTACTGCAATTTGTGCTGCAATTTTTTCAAGTGGATTTTTTACCAACTTTCGATTTATGGCATAGCGAGACCATGCCCTACCTGGCCTTGCTTGGCATTCAATGCGTCTTACTCGCCTTAATGTTATTAGGTGTTTTCAATGTAGAAACGCAGCGCCGGCGTCCGCGGCTAGCCAAGCTGTTATCACTGCTGGCTTGCATTTACCTAGGGGTTATGTTCATCCGACTCATTGTTGGCACACTCAATCTTAGTCAGCACAGTTGGTTCGATGGTGCTGTTTCTACCGCGTTCCACTTTGGACTGGCGGCTTATTTGTTAGTGTATGCCGCAGCACTTAAAGGCGACGAACAGCCGCAATCGCAATTACTATCAAGCATTGTTCAATCCGCTGCCTATCCGTGCATCCTAGTGAGCGGTTATATGTTGTTTGTGTGGTTACACGAAACTGGCTCACCATTGATGTTTTCTGCTTATCTTAGTGTTTTGATCGGAGCCAGCGGAATACTCATTCACGAAACACTGGCACCGTACCAGGAAAACTGGCGGCCTGAAAAAAAAGACCTACTTAACGACGGATTGTTTCTGGCCATTGTGCAGGTAGTGCTACCGGCTATGTTAAAAGGCCTTACACTGATTGTCTTGGTCTGGATATCAATGAACCACCCATTGCCAGAAATCAGTTATTGGCCACATCACGCACCGTTATTAGTGCAACTTTTACTGATGTTCATTGTGGCTGAGTTTTTTCGCTATTGGATTCACCGGTTTTCACACAAGTTCAAACCACTGTGGAAACTACATGCCGTACACCATGCAGCCGACAAACTCTATACGGTTAACGTCGGGCGTTTTCACCCGTTGGACAAATCGCTACAGTTTCTCGGTGACACTCTGCCTTTTTTGCTCATTGGTATTGCACCAGAGGTGTTTGCAGCCTATTTTGTTCTCTATGCATTAAACGGTTTTTACCAACACTCAAACGCTAACGTGAAACTTGGCGCACTAAACTGGTTTATTGCAAGTCCTGAGCTACATCGTTGGCATCACAGCGCTGTATACTCTGAAGCTCATAGCAACTTTGGCAATAACTTAATAGTCTGGGACTCAATTTTTGGCACGCGATATCTACCCAAAGACAAACAAGTAGGCCGTGTTGGCATTGGCAATCAACAATGGCCAAGTGAATTTCTTGCGCAACTGTCAGCGCCATTTACAACTCCCACTGAAAGGCAAACTCGGAACTCAATCGGCAAAGAACCAAACCCAGGGCGGGACAAATAGTGTCACATCTTATTGCCAATATTGCGATCAACACCAGCATGATCTGGAATCGATACCGGTTACGCAGACCGCTAATTCGTGCTACCCGAAACGCAGAATATTCACAACAAAAACTATTACAACGCATCTTGCAACACAATGCCAACACCGACTTCGGCCGACAATTCGACTTTACCAGCATTAAAACAATGGCCGAGTTCAGAAACCGAGTGCCTGTACAGACGTACGACACACTATCCCCGTATATTAACAATCAAATAAACGGTCACCAGACATTAACCACTGACCCGCCACAGTATTATGCTCGCACCAGCGGTACTACTGGCGGTTACAAAAACATACCGTTAACTGCCAAAGGGTTGTTACAAGTACAGCATGCTCAAAAACAACTTGCACTTTCGCTGTGGCAAGACACTGATTTTTTAAAAGGGTCAATATTAGGATTTGCAAGTGCCGCTGAGGAGGGCAGGCTTAAAAACGGTTGTAGCTATGGATCAGTTTCCGGCAGTACCTATAGATCAATGTCACCAATTGTTGCAAGTAAGTTCGTACTGCCCAGACAGGTACTGGCATTCAAAGATGCTGCGGCGAAATACCAGGCGTACGCACTGGCAGCACTGGCCAGTGACAATCTTACTGGAATCGTAGCGGCAAACCCGTCATCGATACTCAAGCTTGTTAGACTCATAGAACACAATACCGGCGATCTCCTCCAGACGCTGACCGGAAACTCATCGTCATGGCTGCATTCTGAAACGGCTGAAATTCTGCCACAATTGCTAGAACGTACCAACAAAAACCGATTGGAATATTTAGTCAACCGTTACACAACACATGGCAGATTAACCCCGAATGAGGTATTCCCTGTTCTGTCTGCCATCGCTACCTGGACAGGTGGAAGCTGCGGTATTGCACTTCGACAATTAAA
>CALIMV010000407.1 GCA_938045275.1 uncultured Granulosicoccaceae bacterium | reverse complement strand
ATACTCTGCCACTGAGCTGTCCGGAAATAGCGAGTGTATTTTAATCGTCGTGGCTATCAGCATGTTTTCATGGACTAAATAGAGAGGGTAACTTATGTACCCAAAGAATAGGAAAATTCGGTTGCTCATAGCTTTTTTTGCCAATCCATTTGCGGTCACAGTAAAAAATAGGATAGCTAAAAAGCTTACGCCGTAAAACGCTGCAACGCCCTCCACATCAAGATAATATATACTAGACGCAGCTGCCGCGATTAAACCGAGATAAAGCCATTTTGATTGTTGAGTTCGTTGGTAGTAGTAGGCAGCGGTCCCAGCCGCAAACCACCCAAAATATTTAAACGATGCATAAATCGCAATAGAATCGAGTGCGTGTATGAAAGAAGATCGGGTATATTGATTCGCTATATCCAATGCTATTGCAGCAATGAATGCAGCGAATAGGTAGTAGTACAAATTACGTTGGCGGAACAGAAAGTAAAATATGGCCACGAATCCGTAAAATTTTACTTCTACATAAAGTGTCCAAAAAGCGCCTTCAAGTGAGTGAACAGAAATGCCGAATATCTTCTGTAACCAGAGTGGTTCAATAAAAAGTAATCCCGGTATTACATCAATCAAAGCGGGCATACCCAATGGCCGATCTGGCAAGAGGGCTGCTGTAGAATAAATTATAATTGTAACAACTAGCATTGCTGGAAAAAGACGCAACCACCTTTTACCAATAAAGACGAAAAAATTTGGACAACGCTCAACTGACATAGTAATTACGAAGCCAGAGACAAGAAAAAACAGTTCAACGCCTAGCCAGCCAACTTTATACACGTAAATTTCAGCGTACTCGTACCCGAACGGCATTATCTCTGCCCGACGAACAAAAGTGTGATATCCAATGACCAGAAGTATGGCTAGTCCTCTTAATCCATCTAAATGAGCTAGTCGGTCTTTCATATTAATAGGCGCGTAGTTTCCAATTTCAGACAACGGGAAGGGGTGCAAAACATACAGCTTTTAATTATCGTTGTGGCTAGGTTGAAAGGTCTTAGATTTAAAATATCAGTACCACGGCCACACCAAGCACTACCGAGGCGAATAGGGGCAGCTGTTATTGATTATATCTGTAAGCATAGTTGGTAGCTCTATTCGTTCTTCAAAAGATACATTTTTATTCACCAAATAACGCATTATCCATAGTCATCCCATGATATTTAAGATACTCACTATGTGTCCGCTACAGTTTTAATCGATAATCCGAGTTCAAAGTATAAAGTTCATAGATAAGTCTCGGCTATTGGGCCACTAACGGGCGACTATGCCGTAATCCAAGTAAAGGGAAATTATACCCTTTGACAAGTAGTGAAGCGGGCTGTAATTTGCACTTCAGAGGGAGATATGGGCCTCTGTAACTATAGCTGCACAAACTTCTCTGAAATATGGGTAGCGAATATGAAGAAGGAATTGATTGAATCTGCGAAGCAGATCAAAATCTTAGAAGTGCAGGTGGGCAACACCACCGTCCAGGCAGTGCCCAACGGTTCCTAGCGGTGCATGGACAAGTACACAATTTATTCCGCGTCGGGCGACACTTACTGCGCGCCGAAAACTATCGACAGTGGCGAACTCGCTCGTTCATCATGTGGCAACAGGTGAGTTGCGCCTGCTAAATGCGCAAGTGCGAACTCCATGAAATCTAGGTGGTTCAAATTTGTTAAGTTGACAACACCGACAAGGGATCCCAGCTCATTGCCAGCAGCTGCGATAATTGTGGATTGTCTCGACAATGATGCTGAGCTATTCTATTAACACTATGGCTTCGAGAACTTGTGTGAGGTGCAGGGGCGGCAACGGATGTTCTTGCCAATGAAAACCGCTTTGGATCTATAAGCTATAACCGATGCTATTTTTGAATTTTTCTAAGAAACGTGAAAAACATGTAGGGGAGTAATGCGATTGTTAACAGTAAAATAGTAGTTAAATATTCTTCGGGTAAATTTCACTTATGAACACACATGCAGCTGAATAACAAGCGGTTGATTTATGTCCCATTAATTGTATCCGTTTTTTGTTTAGGCGGCATATCAGTTAAGTTGATACCAAAAGCAAAAGGTTATTTTTATAATCAAGCTGTCGAATCGGGTCTGGTCGGTAACTCTGAATGGAACAGTAATTTTCGTTCGGTAGCAATAAAATCTAGTATTGATGGTAGCTTACAAAGCGCCTATTTTTTGGCTGCTACTGAAGAAAAGCCGTTACTAGTGAGTCTTCATGCATGGTCTGCAGACTTTTCGGAAACAGATCCTTTGTCTGATTTGGCCGCTAAACATGAATGGAACTATTTGCACCCGGATTTCAGAGGTCCAAATTGGACGAAGGATGCATGCTTAAGCCCGTTGGTAATTAGTGACATTGACGACGCCATACAATATGCAATTGATCACGCAAGCGTTGATATAAAAAATATATTTATCGTTGGTTTCTCTGGAGGAGGATATGCCACCCTTGGTTCATATTTGAGAACGCAGCATCGCATTAAAAGATTTGTCTCATGGGCTCCAATAAGTGATTTGTCTGCGTGGTATAGTCAGTCTTTATCGCTGAATAACAATCATTACGCAGACAACATATTGGCTTGTACATCTTCACTGGATGGTACAGGTGAAAAGGTAGAGGCACGGTCTCCATTATTTTGGACTTTTCCTGAAAAGGACAATGGTGCATTAGATATCTATGCAGGCATTAATGACGGACATGAAGGCGGTGGAAGTGTTCCTATTTCACATTCGCTACTTTTTTTTAATCGACTGTTACATGAGAAAGGCTTAAAGGAAAGGAAGGTAAATGACTCGATAGCTATTGACCTATTAACCCGTGCGCATCGAATTTCAAAGAGTGCCGAAAGCATCGGAGATAGATCTGTTATTTACAGAAATATAACATCAGAAGCAACATTGACAATTTTTGATGGGGGGCATGAAATGTTGTCGAATTATACATTTGGTAGGTTAATAGAATTAAGTAAAAATCCTATCATCGAATAAACCGCAAAGGGACGATAGAGGATTCGGGATCATGTAAAGTAGCTTCGCGAAAGCCAGTCCAGGTACCATTGTGCGATAGAATCACTCAACATGATTTGGTTGGTGAAAAAGCTAACTGAGCTGATTGGCAGCCCGGTTGAAATCAACGATCAAGGCGGGAAGCTGATAATAAATTACGGAAAAAATCTAGACGTCTCAGCGATCAGCAAAAGACAAAAGCTCTAGCAGCGCTGGCGCAAGGTGATACCAAACCGGCAATAAACCCGTACTACACCGATGCCGAAAACAAGGTGAAATCTAACAATGTTAAACCCGATAAAGTTCAATTGCTTTTGGTTGCCAAGTCCTTGCGGAACATGTCAACGTTGACCTTGTTCAACGACATACAAAAAGCATCAAGCTTCTATATACAAGCGGCGGCTTTCTATAGAGAAGCAGATCAATCGGAACAAGCTGACAAAGTCGTCCAACTGTCGGCAATACTAAGACTCTTTAACTTTAGAGACAAATTTAAATCACTGCTCAGTGACGAAATCGCTGTTGTGCAAACAGGGCATGAGAAGAATTTCAGAATCAAGGAGGAGAAGCCCCTAACGTGAGACTTTACTGACTGGGAAAAAGACAATGACAAATTAGAACAAGCGTTCGAGGTTGTGGTCAAAGCATTGAATGCCGACAATACCGGCCGCGAACGTGCCCCTGATCCAAAACTGTAACAAGGAGTATTATCTGCACTTGCTTCGAATCGCATATCACAATTGATTCAGCATCGTTACCAGAAATTTTTCGAATGCAGACGTCTATTCGAAACTTTCCCATGACGGCTGTGGGCAGAGCCTGTGTGAAAACTCAAAAGCTCCAATTTCTTACGTGTTTTTCGATCACGAGAGTCGCCTAAAATACGATTGTCGACATGTTACTGCGAAAGTAGAGCACTCTCTGCGTGAGTGATATTAGTTTTCACACAAGCTGGGCACTTTGCTGACTAAACCGGTATCAACGAAATTCTGTAGTCCGGTGGTTTTCTCTGCTCAGGATCATGTTGAGTAGATCTGGCTAGGGAAATCTATTCATCTACCTTTGTACACTCAGCTTTACATGATCCGAAATCAACATTGACGGATTAATGTTGTGCTCAACATAAGGCCGAATCTTGCGTTGGCCCCTCCTTGAGTTATTTGTCACGAATACTGTTAATTTTGTCAAATACCCATACACGTAGGTTTGCGTTCAGCGATAGCATCAGTAAAACGTACACTATTCCGGCTACCGCACTGCCTAAAAACAGGTTGATAATGGTGATACTTGTGTGTACTAGGGATCCCAAATAGTAGGCCGGAATCGCGCATCCAAGAGCTTGGATTAGAGTTAGCCAGGGAATGGCGACCGGAAGTGTTTTCGCGGCGTCGTAATAAACACCAATTGAGCGGATGCACATGGCTATAAAAGTTGCTACAGCAGCGGCAATTAGTCCATATCGGGGTATTGCGATTAAGTTTAAGATCATGTTTATACCAAACGCGACCATGGTCCACTTAACCAGTAATATCGTTCTTTTATCGATGAACACGCCAGCCGCCGCGATACTAATCGACCCAACTAACAAATAACCTGCGGCAAACCACGGTATGACGATTAAACCATCGCGATACTTTTCACCAGCCAAAAACAACACGAGCTGTGGTGCTGCCACACAAAAGACGGCGAATATCCCAACGGCTACGGCGATATATAAGCTGAATGCATCGTTTAGAAAAGAGAGTGTTTCGTCGCGTCCTTTTTCCTCAAATAACTTAACGTAGTGAGGTACGATTGCGCTTTGCAGGGCAAGAATGAGCACCCACTCCAGGTACATACAAATATTAACTGCAGCTGCATATAGCCCTAACGGACCTGCACCCAAATACGCCTGGATAACATACCTATCTCCGGTTTCAAGTAGCACGGCAGTTAATTCGCCCATCATTGCCGGTGCGCCATACGCGACCAACGGCGCAAGCGCTGCAAACTGCAACTTCGGTTTTACCTGCGAAAGGTATGCTCGAGATTGGTAGAAAATAACGGTAAGAAAAATGAACTCACTTGTAATTATCAGCATTAGTGCGCGTTCAGAGCTCAGCCCGATTGAAAGTACAATTGCTACTAAACAAATTAATCTGAATAACTTCTCTGACACGCTGATTTTTCCCAGAGTGCCACTTTGCTGATCGGCTTGAAGCAAGTTGGCAAGCAGGCTATGTGCGATTTTGATCGGTACTAACGCAGTACCTATTAAAAACATGCGCCTATAGGGTAGCGGTGAGTCGTTCAGTAGCGGCACAATAAATAGTGCAAAGAATATCCACAGTATGGCGCCCAAAAGAGCCAGGACGCAGACCGCTCCGGCGACGTTACTCAGCAGCAGTGTTAATGCATCCTTGCCGCGGGTTTGGGCTTCGCTGTAAAAGCGGAGCATCGAGCTTTGTAGTCCGAGCTTTGCAAAGGATACGAATATGGTTACGGTAGCCGTTACCAAGCCCAGCAAACCGTATTCTTCCACGCTTAATGATCTGGTCAGTAAAGGAAAGCTGACCAAGCCCAAGAGCGCTCCAACCAAGCCAGCAGATAGATAATTACGAAAATGTCTGATTACCGGTAACAAGGACGTATCTCTACAGTGAATTATTCAAAGCCATTATTACGCAGGCAGCTGCTTTTTTTACCTGGCTGGTACTCATTTTCTGGTGGGTAGGTAAGGCGACAATTCGTTGCTTCATACTATGGGCAACCGGAAACTGATGCCAGTCCACCGCAGGGTGCATATGTTGCCACCAATTGAACGACTCAATGTCGTTTAATTGAAGCGCTGCGACGATTTTCGCAGGATTGTTTACAATTAGTGGAAAGTACAACGGACAACATCCATCCGGAAGTTCTTTAAAAAGTGGCTGAGCCTGTGGCTGCGCACCGCCACTGCTTAATTCAGAAAGCCATAATTCATAGTGACTGCGTCTTGTTGTGATGATGCGCTCGGTATTAGAAAGTTTTAATATCTTATTCATACTCCTAGACATAGCGGTATTGTAAATTGGTATGGCTTGATCACCTTCAGCATCTGCCGTTAACCAATTAGCTTTTCGCAGCAAGCCCAATTTTTTAAGTACCTTCAATCCGACTGCCGGGACTGCCCATAGGCCAATGCCTACGATAGACACAAAATTGTTAGCTAGTGTTGGGTCGGTACTACGAAAATATTGCTGAATCGAATAACAAACACGTTGTAGCCATGGGCCAAGGTCTGGTTTGGTCATATGGGCATCATTTCTTTCCGGACTGCGTGCCTTTGTCATGCTGGGTTCATTAGTAAGTAATAATCCACCTTCACAGAGTGGCAGTGATTTTCGGGGACTAAAAATAGCGTAGCTACCATAGCTTCCAAGCGGTGTGTTCTCATGGCTGCAGTACAGAGCATGAGCACAGTCTTCTACAAGTGCGGTATTAGCCTTATTGCATAGTGTCAGAATTTGTTGTGTGTGTTTTTGCGCGAATCCGAAGTAATGAGTAATCAAAACGGCTTTTATGCTGGGTTTCTCGTTCAGAATTCGTTCAATCTGTGCTAAGTCAGCATTAAGTTGTTTATCTACATCATAAAAAAGCATTTCACAACCGATATACTCGAATGGTCCGATTTCAGCGCCGCAACAATAAGCAGGAAGTAACACCACATCGCCACAAGTCAGGTTGAGGTGTTGGGTGGCCTGGAACAGGGCTGCGCTGCCGTTGTAAGTAGGTGTTAGTCGTGCGTCAGCCAAAGACATCGGAAATGCCTGGTGAGCACTATCCGTTTCGACTTGATGTGCGAACACGCTTTTCAGCCACTCGCGAGGAGCTAATGACGGCGCCATACTAATGTGGCTGCGCCTGAAATAATGTGAAAGTGCGTTCAATTCATTTCTTCAATTTTGAGAATAGTAGGAATGATTCAATTGATAGTTTATTCGACTGCTAACCTGGAGCGAGATCAGTTGTAACTATGGCTAAGCACGAATCACCAGCTGCATGTTTAACATTGACGCTTATACTCGCGTGTACATCGCAGCCGAGCCTATTGATATTCACGATCAGGTTAATGGGCTTGCATTGGCCGTATAGGATAGGCGAAAACAACTTGCTAAGCAATCGTGGCTTCTTCATTTGTCATCAAAAAAGATATCAGAAAATTACTTAGTCTAGGTGCTATAGGATAGGTAATTAGTTACTTTTCGTCGTGAATACGGTTCAATATACCTGGCCACAATAAAAGCGATAAGCACCACTAGTGCAAGTGGTGGCAGTAAATACTCTGCCACTGAGCTGTCTGGAAATAGCGAGTGTATTTTGATCGTCGTGGCTATCAGCATGTTTTCATGGACTAAATAGAGAGGGTAACTTATGTACCCAAAGAATAGGAAAATTCGGTTGCTCATAGCTTTTTTTGCAAATCCGTTTACGGTCACGGT
>CALIMV010000406.1 GCA_938045275.1 uncultured Granulosicoccaceae bacterium | reverse complement strand
GCTGCACGAATGCAGCCGTTGAGACCTACTTACTAATGGGTAACCTGCCCAGCACAATGGTGTGCGAAGCGGATGTTGATGCCAGTGCCAGTGCGCCAGATTGGCGAGAAGAGATGCGGAACATGTGAACTGATCTATCGTTGCAGCAATTGTTGCAGATTTATCTTCACCACCGAGTATATTTTGCTGTATAAATAACCAGTAAAATTAAATCTGGTTTGAATCTCAGCTAGCATGAACTCACAGCAACAGGCGTTTCTGCAGCATATCGGCACGCTAATTCCGAAGCTTTTCGACGCTATTCGAATGGGTAATGTGAAATCCGAATGTGTACTGGGTGATCGAATCATCGGTCAACGGCAAGTACGATTAAAGTTGGTTGTGGAAGTGGTAGACCCCGGCAGCAATCCGTTGGCAACACACAGTCAAATGCGCCAAAATCAGACGCAGGCAATAGCAAACACAAACCAACCAAACCCGCCTCAGCAAACGAAGCAGCCGAGTGAATCATATCAGGTCAGTGCAACAGATCGCTCTGACCCGGCAAAGCAACCAACCATATCAAATCAAACCAAGCCGACCACACCACGTCGTGGCCCGCGGAGAAATCATCCACTGTCGCGCTAGTTTTGTAGTGTCGCGCTAGTTGCGTAACGACTCATTGTCATATCACTGATCGTCATATCACTGATCATTGTCATATAACTGATCATTGACAACAATCGTTTTTCGACCAGCCAGCGTTCTATCTTTGGCTCTCGGGAATGGTCGCAATGGCAATACGATTGATAATAAAAAGCACAATACCAAGTATCAAAATAGACACGGCCGCTTTGAATAAACTGCCACCATCACTTTCTCCCTCGTGCAGTACTTCAATACCCAATGGCGAAGCAAGATGGAAAAACACGGCACCTGCCATAACCATGGACGCCAGCAAACCACCGACTTGATGGCAGCGTATTCGGACATTGCCAAAAGTTTGTTTGGTGATCAGTGATTTTATCCACAGTAACACTGGCGCCAGCAATATTATTGAGGTCAGTAATTCAAAGCCACCAACGACATACGAGCCGAACTGGGAAAATAATGAACCGAAGCCACTACCAAGAAAAGTGCCGAGCCATTCGCCAATTGTGCCGAATATATGCTGCGTGTCCGGGTGTAATGTAAATTTGTAGGGAAGTGAGCCAAGGAATATGAAACAGATCCAGGCCACGATCACCCAGGACACCAACGCAATGACTTTTCTCATGAGGGAGACTCTTAAGTTTACAAACTGGTTTGATGAAAATTACAGCGGATGGGGAAGTATAACGCTGTGTTAACCAGTGCGCCAGAACAGTGTTGAAGCAAAAGCGGCTGCTATCAGTGTTAGTGATAAATAGCTACAGCCGCTGTTTTGAGCTTTATTGGTTACGATCGTGTTCGATGAATTTTTCAGCGACGCGGTTTGCATCGACTTTATATTCGCCAGTTGCAATGGCGGCTTTGATACGAGCCACTTTTTCGGCATCGAATCGCCGGTTTCCGTGGCGGTCATCTGTTGGCTTGTCGCATGCCTCGCTCGTCATAGTGGCGACTTGCTCATCAACCATCGACTGAGCCAATGCTCTGGATTGTCGAACGTCGGCAAGATTGGTTACGTTACTACGGCTGCGAGAGCCTTTCTCTCTCGGAATCATGTACATCATCCTCATGGAATCCTTATTGACGCCGCGGTTGATTCCGGTAGTCGCAGGAAACATTTCTTATTATTATAATTTGGTGTCTGATTGGGCTTGTACTGAACATTCTTCAGAGTATCCCATACTGACAAAGACGGAATCGGCGAAAGCGTCAACAAATGTAACCAGCAATTTACAATTCAATCGTCCGGTTCACAAAGACGTCTGGCAAACCAGCCGGTATTGTTGATGCTGTCAAGTATCGCACGCTGAATGCGAACTCGAAATAAACTCTACAAATGGATTAATTCAATTATTTGTCGTCAATTCTTTGTCTTATTCAGAACATCTTCTATCCTTTGGTGATGCACTACACAATTTTGGTGATGCGGTTCACATTTTAGGTCGGCACGGTCCGAGAGAGAGTTGGAAATGAGCGCCAAGAAAGAAGCAAAGAAAGTACTGATTGTTGATGCAAACGCTGAGAATTCGTTGCGTCTTACCCACCAGCTCGAATTTATTGATCATGAATCCAAGGTATTGAGCTCGCATGAGTATGTTGGTAGTTTGGGCGACCTTGATGATTATCAGGCTATTTTGATTGCTAATTTTCACGGTATTGTTGATTGGGCAAAGCAGCTGACAACGCAGCATACGGGTTGCCCGCCCATGGTACTGATGCTGGGTGATCAACCGGCAGACATAAGTCAGCAGGAGATTGAAGAAACGTTCATCGGGTGCCTTAAATCTGATATTCGCTACGGAATGCTCTCAGATCTGCTACACCGCGCAGATGTACGTGGCACAGCAACCACCAGCGTGAACAAAGAGGGTACCCAAAATCCTGAATTGTTTCGAAGTCTGGTAGGGAACTCCCGGGCCATTGTTCGTGTTCGCAAAATGATTGATCAAGTAGCGCCGACTGAAGCCACCGTACTTATACTCGGCGAGTCTGGCACTGGCAAGGAAGTGGTAGCTCGTAATATTCACTACTACTCTAATCGGCGCAACAAACCGTTTGTGCCAATAAATTGTGGTGCAATACCGAGTGAGTTGCTTGAAAGCGAATTGTTCGGCCATGAAAAGGGGTCGTTTACCGGCGCTGTTGGTGCACGCGAAGGGCGTTTCGAGCTCGCTGAAGGCGGCACTGTCTTTCTCGATGAAATCGGCGATATGCCGCTCAATATGCAAGTTAAGTTGCTGCGCGTTATACAAGAACGCTCATTTGAGCGAGTTGGCAGTAACAAGAGTATCAAGAGTGATGTTCGATTGGTGGCAGCAACACACCGTAATCTGGAGCAGCTCATTGAAGATGGTACTTTCCGAGAAGATCTGTACTACCGACTCAATGTTTTCCCTGTTGAAATGCCACCGCTGAACAGTCGGGCAGAAGATTTGCCGTTACTGGTTAATGAGCTGATAACGCGGCTTGAGCACGAAAAGAAGTCTTCCGTGCGGTTAACGCCAGCGGCGATGATGGCATTGTGCAACTACGACTGGCCAGGTAACGTGAGAGAATTGGCCAATCTGATGGAACGCTTGACCATACTGCATCCATACGGTGTTGTAGATGTGGCCGATTTACCGCCTAAAATGGCTCCACACGGCCGGTCGCAGATGCAAGATGATTCGGGCGAAGCGTCGGCAATACCATTGGTATCGGGCATGCCAGCGGCTCAGCTCAACAACAAACCCAGGTTACCCAGAGACGGTCTGGACTTGAAGCAACACTTGACTGAGATTGAAATCAGCCTGATTGAGCAAGCGCTTGATGAGTGTTCAGGTGTGGTAGCTCACGCGGCGAACCGACTTAAAATCAGGCGTACAACACTGGTTGAAAAGATGCGCAAGTACAATATTCAGCGACCTGAAGAAGTATCATAAGCCAATACACTTACATGCCAGCTTTGCAAGATTGTTTCAGACAAAGCTGGCAGGTGAGTGTGTATTCGAATCGATTGCCTGTTAGTCCTTTTATCAGTAAGGCCTGACAACCTGCTGATCATAAACCAATAACGGTTTTACCTCTTAAAACAAGGCGTGTTTCACATGCCAACCTTTCTTATAACAACGCTTGCTGGCTCCAAACTGCGGCGCGTTTCCCAAATATGATCTCGCAATAGAATTCCATCGAGTATTGGGTCCTATGCCCATGTCCAGTGGTTCAATGCTTGCACTTTCACACGCGGTAATAGTACGGCCGGTGTGACGGTAGCACAGGGATAAATTGATAAATGCGGAGCTTGAAAGTGTTGTTGTCCACTAAGTCAATTCGGTATGGGGTGGGCACGATGCTATGAACGTGTCAGCTGCGTCCGCCAATGAGGTCGAACTTGTCCCAGTTCAAACTATTGCTGTTATTAGCGGAAAGGGAGGAGCTGGCAAGTCTTGTTTGGCGGTGAATCTTGCAGTGGCTTTAAGCGAGCGAGGTCGACGAGTGATATTACTCGATGCCGATTTTGCCAAAGCTAATGTCGATTGTCTGATGAATTTAAAACCGGCGTTCAATTTGGCTCATGTTATGTCGGGTGAGAAGCAGTTGCATGAGGTGCTGATTGATGGTCCAGAGGGAGTGGCTGTTGTTCCAGGGGCAAATGGTGTCATTGAAATGGCACGTCTGTCACAGTTTCAACACGCAGATCTTATTGGGCTCTTCAGCAATCTCGGGATCGATGCCGACACTATGGTTATCGATTGCGCGAGTGGGTTATCGGATTGTTTGTTGATCAATTCACGAGCTGCGCGTGAAGTGCTTCTGATAGTGAGCGATCAACCAGCAGCGTTACAGGATGCGTTTTCGACGATCAGTGCACTGAACAAGATGTCTGGAGTACGAAGGTTTCGCATAGTCGCGAATCAAGTGGAAACTTCGCAACAGGGCTTAGATCTGTACTCCAAGTTAATGAAGTATGCAGAGCGGAATCTGGATGTATTGCTCGACTATTGCGGCTCGATTCCGTTCGATACGCAATTACAACAAGCAGTAAAGGAACAGCAGTTAGTGGTGAAAGCTTATCCACGATCTGCTGCAGCGATGGCTCTTAAGAAGCTGGCTGCAAGGGTGGATAAATGGCCACGACCACAGAGTCCGGGGGGGCATGTGGAATTTTTCGTAGAACGGTTAATAAAAACCGAACACGAAACTCGGTGAGACGAAGATTATAAAATGAATGCACATGCCATGTACAACGAGGTGGAAACCGTTGATCCGGATGGGTTGGTTGCTGCCAATGCCAATTTGGTGAAACGAATTGCCTTTCACCTGATGAACCGATTACCGCCTAGCGTTCAGGCTGAAGATCTTATCCAGGCGGGTATGATCGGACTGCTTGAAGCTTCGCGTCACTACGACCCTTCTCAGGGTGCAAGCTTTGAAACCTATGCCGGTATCCGAGTACGAGGCGCGATGCTTGATGAAATCCGCCGTTCTGACTGGACTCCGCGTTCAGTGCACAGAAAATCCAGAGAAGCTGCGGAAACACTGAGAAACCTTGAACAGACAACAGGGCGCGATGCGAAAGCGGCTGAAGTTGCCGAGCTGCTCGGGCTTGACATTAGTGCCTATCACTTGATTTTGACTGAAAGTTCTGCGGCACATATTTACAGCTTTGATCAGCCAGATGAGAACACCGGCGAGACCATAGCTTTGCCTCAAAGCGATGAGGTAACACCAGGCGAGCATATGGAATATAACTCGTTTCGTGATGCGTTGGCTGAGGCGATTAAAAATTTACCGGAACGTGAAAGTCTGGTGATGTCTTTGTATTACGACGAAGATCTGAACTTGCGAGAGATTGGTGAAATCCTGGGTGTGAGTGAATCGCGCGTATGTCAAATTCATGGACAGGCGTTGGTGCGTTTGAAAGCTCGGTTGACTGAATGGACGCAGCGATAGGGTTAGGGCGGTGCGTATGGTTTCTGATGAATCACAGTGGTATGTACAAAAAGGTTCTCGCGTGCAGGGTCCTTATACAGCCCACGAAGTTGGTCGCTATTTACTGCTTGGGCGAGTAAGAAATACAGATCGGGTCAGCCGCGATGGTGAGCTTTGGGAACCCGTAACTCAAGTACCGGAACTCATTCCAGAAGAATTGCTCGATCTGGACAGTGAAGTCGGTTTTCAGCGATTTATTGACGCGCGTTCTCAGCAAGACCAACGTACCGAAAACAGCGATGTAATGACTGACAGGCGTACGATACCGGAAGTTATGGGAGAGCAAATACGCGAGGATTGGACCAAGCAACAAGAAACAGGCTCGACATCTGTGTTGCCCTGGTCTCTGCTCGGGATCACACTGGGAGCGCTAGGCATAGTGCTTTATCTGAACTCCACTGGCGGCGCGTAACTTTGCTACGGCGCCGATTTGCCTGCAATTTTGCTCACTGTTTCACAAAATCACTCATTTTGGAACACCGTTTGCACTGATCAGGGTCCCTACTAGCGGACGGGTCTGATATGGCTATCGTCAGTGCAGAACAATCTGTTGTAACCTCATTATCGAGTGTCAAAGAGCAACGGCTCGATTTGCAGCTACGCCAACTTGAGTTTAATGCGCTATTGCACAGAAAACTTGACCTTGTGTTGCTGCTGGAAAGTTTTATGAGCGAAGCCCAGGCATTTGTTCGTTTCGACGGAATGCAGTACCTTGCTGCGGAACGCGGACGCGACCTGTTAATCGGTGATGTTCGACAACATCGCCAGCAGTTTGAACTTAAACTTGGTGAGCGTAGCCTTGGTGATATATCACTGATGCGTGCCAAGGCTTATACTTCACGTGAACGACGCGATGCAGAGCGTTTGATGGAAAGCCTGATTTATCCATTGGAGAACGCGTTGGAGCACCATTCTGCTGTGCTGGCTTCCATGACCGACAAAGCTTCAGGTGTTCACAATCAGCTTGCACTAGACCAGCAGCTTCCGCGTGAGATTCGTTTAGCCCGAAGAGCAGAACAGCCGCTGGCAGT
>CALIMV010000405.1 GCA_938045275.1 uncultured Granulosicoccaceae bacterium | reverse complement strand
CCAAAAGAGAAGTTTTCCAAGCAAGGCTTGTTTCAGGAAGGCTGGCAAAATCACTATCCAGAAATGGTTGAGTGGTATGGTTCCGATGTGCATGGTGGTGTGGTTGGTGTAGACGTAGAGGCAGGCACTGTGGAAACTGATCTCGATACGTTTGAAGGTGCGCTGCTCAATATTATCCCTGGCCAAAAGGCGGGTGCCATTGCATCTGAGGGCGGTTTAACAGACGACTCCGGTTTCTGCCCCATCGTTGCAGACTCCATGCGCTCAACCATGGATGAAAATATTTACGTGCTGGGTGATGCCAGTATTGCAGGCGCCATGCCGAAATCCGGTTTTTCGGCCAACAGTCAGGCTAAGGTTGCTGCGATGAGCGTGCGTGGTGATCTGCTGGATTCCAAAGTGTTCCCGGCTAAATTCAGCAACACGTGTTGGAGTTTGATCAGCACCGACGACGGTGTGAAAGTTGGAGCACAGTACGCGGTGGAGGAAGGCAAAATTGCAGCCACGTCGAAGTTCATTAGCGAAACGGGCGAAGATGCGGCCTTGCGTAAAGCAACCTATGAAGAATCGTTGGGTTGGTATGATGGTATAACCAAGGATATTTTTGGTTAGAACGGGTTTTAGTTGGTTAAGTTGAGTTGCCTAAAATGTGGCGATCTGCGTAAGAATGAATATCGCAGATCGCCATGAACCTATTCTGCCTTACCAGTGGCGGCTGAGCCAGAGCAGATAACCGTCCGCCCATTTATACGGCCCAATAACTTCATTGTTTTCCAGGATAATTGAAAACTCTGATGTGTTAGTGGCGTCAAGGTCAATTCTCATCCAGCTGCCATCAGGTGCATTCACAGAAATCGATCCCATTTCCCATGCTGCTGATCTCAATTCAGGGCCTACCGTAGTAAGTGAAACATCAACAGACACTGACAATGTTTCCTGCTGTGTCCAACTAGCAGCTACTTCAAAGTTTGCCAATATGCTCGCCGAAAAAGAGTATTCAGTTTCTGGTATCGTGGCAACACGATATTCATCGCGGTAACTGTTAAAGTTGGTTAATGTAAATGGCTCATTGTTTTGGGTACTTTGAAAATTCACGTCTATCCACGTTGGAGTGTATCCCACTCCGGTTCCTAACAGGCTGCTACCATCTTTATGACGACCTGATAGGGTTGATTCAACTTGTTGTGGATCCACAAGTTTCAAGTTCTTGTAGTGACCTATGCCGACAAACTCATTAGGGTCCCCAAACCATTTTACGTTAAGCACTTCGCCGGAATAAGTTCCAGATGATGATGCGCAGTTATCCAGTATATGGGCATAAGCTTTCGGTGCATTCAGCCCTCTGATTGTGCCTCCTCCTGTGCAAGTGTAATCGGTAAATTCGGTTGCCAAATCGGATTCTGATTCTTCATTGTTATTAACATAGTTCAGCCTAACTGGTTCAGCGAGTTCACCACTATCAGCTATTTGTATTATGGTTTCATTGGTTTGGTTTAGTCTGGTTGTGGAGAATTCGATCCAGGGACCGCCACCACTAAAAGTTGTTTGCCACTGTTTCATAAATGCTTTGAGAGGCCGTTCGTTAACGATTGCAGATACTTCACGAAGGATTAATTCTGCGTTCGCTGCGCTGATACTGCGGTCAGCTGATTGGTCACTTGTGTTAGGACTTGTAGTGGTAACAGAGTCAGGTTCAGCGTTTGCATCAACGTCTGCGTCTGTTTCAATATTTGTGTCTGTGTCCGTGTCTGTGTCTGTGTCTGCGTCGGAGTTTGTGTCTGTGCTTGTACCAGTAGCCGGATCTGCGCTTGCGTCGGTGGTTGCATCTGTACTTGAGCTATTGTCAACTAACGGGTTTGTTTCTGAGACTGCATCAGTACTTGTGCCGGAATTTGCGACTACAACCACCGTTTCAGTGGTGCCTGTACCTGAGTTGTTGCTGCTACAGCCAGCGAGCAGTGTGAAGGCTAAAACTGTGGAAGTGATAAGTTTGATGATAAGTCTCCAGTCCATGTGAGTCTCTTGTTTTTGCGAGTATGTGGTTTCAACTTACGAGATTCTGCCGAATTTTAGTAAAAAGGTAGTGCTTGTTCAATGTGTTTCAGTGTATTTGCATCTGCTAGTAATGTGAGCACATCGGTTTAATAATCCGATAGGGTCTGTAAATCTGTAGGCCCAATGCTATTTACCTAAGTAGTTCGTATTTAACATAGGTAATCTCGCCTTGGCGTTAGCTTGGGTCACTGAGCCAAGTCACTGAAAGTTATCCATAGTGGAATTTTTCATAATAGCGTCTCAAGCGCCTGATTCTGTTCCTTTTATGCACGAATTTGCCTTTATATTTGACGGGTCTATTCCTTAAGAAATAGGCCCTGCGCCTCAACGTGTGCACAAAGGCGGATAGTCGTCTGTGGTTGGACAATCTACAATGTAGTCATCCAGAGTATGATCCATTGTCTGACGCTTAGGAGCCACCAACGATGACAGACAAAGAGACTGAAGAGTCGACCGAAAAATCGACTGAAAACGAAACCGGCAAAGCAGCAGAAAATACCCATGACACGCCGATGCTCGATCACCTTGAAACAGGGCCCTGGCCAAGTTTCGTATCAGGTATCAAACGGTTGCGTGACGATCACCCCAGCGATCGAGTTAATGGTATGGCCAACGACTTGCTCGGTCAGCTCGAACACTCGTATAAAACCCGCAAAGGCTATTGGAAGGGTGGTACCGTCAGCGTGTACGGTTATGGTGGTGGCATAATCCCGCGTTTTTCAGAAGTGGGGGATATGTTTCCAGAGTCCAGAGAATTTCATACCTTGCGTGTGCAACCTCCAGCCGGGAACCACTACACCACTGATGTTCTTCGCGATTTAGCCGACAGTTGGGAAAAGCATGGATCTGGGCTGGTTACCTTCCATGGGCAAACCGGTAACATTATGTTCATTGGTGCAACCACTGAAAACACCCAGCACTTTTTTGATGAAATTAATGAATACGGGTTTGACCTGGGTGGCGCTGGCCCCTGTGTTCGCACAGCCATGTCTTGTGTTGGCGCATCACGGTGCGAAATGTCCTGTACCAACGAGCATAAGGTACACCGAAGTCTGGTTAATAATTTCACCGACGACGTCCATCGTCCGGCACTGCCTTATAAATTTAAATTTAAAATTTCCGGGTGCCCGAACGATTGTATGAATTCGATCGAGCGTGCCGATTTTGCTGTTATCGGTACCTGGCGCGACGACATGAAAGTCGATCAGGATGCGTTTAAAGCATACGTTGATAAAAAGGGACGTCAGCATGTCATTGATAACATCATTACACGGTGCCCAACCAATTCATTGTCGTTAAAAGAAGATGACTCTATTGAGGTTGATAATCGCAATTGCGTCCGTTGCATGCATTGTTTGAATGTGGTGCCATCAGCGTTCAGTCCCGGTGACGATAAAGGTGTCAGTATTCTTATAGGTGGCAAGCGCACGTTAAAAATTGGTGATCTGTTCGGTACGGTTATCGTGCCGTTTATGCGCCTTGAAACTGAAGAAGACTACGAACGCATTGTTGAAATTGCTGAAGAGACCATCGATTTCTTTGCAGAGAATGCGTTAGAACATGAACGCACCGGTGAAATGATTGAACGCATTGGGTTGGTTAATTTTCTTGAAGGCATTGGTGTGGAAGTCGACCCGAATATGGTGGCACACCCGCGCGAGAGTTCATATGTTCGTATGGACGGATGGGATGATGAGGCTGCTAAATGGTTTGAGCGGCGGGCCGAGAATGCAGCCGAGAAAGTGGCTGGAGGAGGCGTTTAATGGCAACTACAAAACCCGCAAAAAAGGTTATGCGGCCGGCAATCGAAAGCGGTTGCCCAGATGGTATGCAGTATCTACACCCGGTAATGCTGAGAAATTTTGGGCAGTGGGTTAATCACACACATCCCAAACCCGGTGTGTTGTGCCACATTGCGGAAAGTGGCGAAGCCATCTGGACGGTAAGAGCCGGTACGCAGCGTATTCTCGATGTCTATACCTTGCGCAAGCTGTGTGACATTGGTGATGAGTTTGCTGACGGCCATGTACGCTTTACTATCCGTTCCAACATTGAGTACATGGTCGACAAAGAAGAGAAAGTAGAGCCACTGATTCAAGCATTGGGCGATGCAGGTTTTATTGTAGGTGGTACGCAGAACACAGTAGCGATGATTTCGCACACGCAAGGATGGTTGCATTGCGACATCCCCGGTACTGACGCATCCGGCATTGTAAAGTCAATGATGGATGAGTTGATTCATGAGTTTACTCACGCTGAGATGCCAAACCGTGTTCACATTACCACCTCTTGTTGTCAAATCAATTGCGGTGGGCAGGGCGATATTGCCATCAACATACAGCACACCAAGCCACCAAAGATCAATCATGATCTGGTCGCAAATGTGTGTGAACGACCATCGGTCGTTGCGCGTTGCCCCGTTGCAGCCATTCGCCCGGCCATGGTTAACGGTAAACCATCACTGGAAGTTGATGAAAAGAAATGCATCTGTTGTGGTGCGTGTTATCCACCCTGTCCGCCAATGCAGATAAACGACCCGGAACATTCAAAGTTGGCTGTTTGGGTTGGTGGTAATCATTCCAATGCGCGTAGCAAGCCTTCTTTTCAGAAACTGGTGGCGGCAGGTATTCCAAACAATCCGCCACGGTGGCCAGAAGCAACCGCTGTGGTAAAGAAAATTTTGTATGCCTATAAAGAAGATGCTAAAGACTGGGAGCGCATTAACGATTGGATTGATCGTATTGGTTGGCCACGATTTTTTGAAATCACAGAGCTGCCTTTCACCAAATACCATATTGATAACTGGCGGGGTTCGCGTAAAAGCCTGAACTCATCAAGCCATATTCGGTTTTAGGGTTCGAGTATGAAATTAGCAGTGCTTGTTAATGAAGGGCCATACCAACATCAGGCGAGTGATTCGGCGTACCAGTTTGTCAATGCAGCTCTTCGCGCAGGGCATGAAGTTATGCGTGTGTTTTTCTATCACGATGGGGTGAATAATGGTACGCGACTGACCACGCCGCCTCAGGACGATCGCCACATACAAAAACGTTGGACCGCGCTGGCAAGTGAGCATAATGTTGATCTTGTGTTGTGTGTTGCAGCCTGTCAACGACGCGGCCTGGTTGATGAGGATGAAGCGAAAAGAAATGGCAAAGACGCCAATAACATTGCTGAAGGGTTCCGTATTTCTGGTTTGGGCCAGCTTATTGAAGCCGGTGTGGAAGCAGATCGTCTGGTTACCTTTGGTGATTGATCACCAACTTAAATATAGATCTAAACACTCAATCAAATACTGATAGTTTTCTATTTACCGACTAACGCGATGAATCACTGATGGAAGATGAAGAGTACCAGGGCGGCGAAGTTAAAAAATTTCTGTATGTAAACAGGCGGCAACCGCACGGCACCGTTTACGCACTTGAATCACTCGAGACTGTGTTGATTGGCGCAGCGTTTGATCAGGATGTCAGCATGCTCTTTATCGATGATGGGGTCTATCAGCTTAAAAAAGAACAGGCTCCGGAAGGTATTGAATTTAAGAATTTTTCCAAAACTTATCGCGCGTTGGAAATGTACGATGTTGAGAAACTATTTGTTGAGCGTGAATCTTTAGAAGAGCGTGGTCTGGCCGTTGATGATCTGCTTGTGGACGTTGAGGTTATACCCGGTAGCGACGTTAAAGCGCTAGTCGATCAGCACGACGTTATCCTGAGTTTTTAGTTATGAGTACTCTCAATATCGTTAACAAATCCCCGTTCGAAAAGCGATCGCTGGAACAATGCTTGAAACGCATTGGTGAAGGGGACAGTGTGTTACTGATTGAAGATGCATCCGTTAGCGCATTGTCTAAAACGGCATACGCCGAGCAACTGATTAGCGCGTCCAAGCTGTCAAAATTTTACGTATTGAAGCCGGACTTGCAAGCCAGGGGTTTTAGTGAGGAAAGCCTGTTAGACTCGATTGAATCGGTTGATTATGACGGCTTCGTCAATTTGGTTGTCACGCACGATCGGGTACATTCCTGGCTATAGATTCAACGCACGGTGCCAAACTGGTATTCTGCTGGCACTGGTAAATATTTAGGAGAAACTGAATGACAATTGAAGTAAACGGCAAATCGCTTGACACAGATGAAGAAGGTTACTTGGCTAACCTTAGCGATTGGGAGCCTGAAGTGGCAAGTGCCATGGCCGAAATCGACGAATGTGAGCTGTCTGATAATCACTGGGAAGTGATCAATTTTCTGCGTGACTACTACGAAGAGTACCAAATCGCTCCAGCAGTACGTGTGTTAACCAAGGCAATTGGCAAGAAGCTCGGCAAAGACAAGGGCAGCAGTAAATATTTGTATGAACTTTATCCTTATGGCCCAGCTAAGCAAGCTTGTAAATACGCTGGGCTGCCAAAACCAACAGGCTGTGTTTGATCAAATAATCTAAAACGGGTGATCAATGGGGTTCGTATTCAGCGCAATTTTGTACATTACGTTGGCTGTATTCGTCATTGGTACACTGCGCAAAATACTGCGCTACGCAAGCACACCCGCACCGCTGAAAATCCCTACGACCCCAGCACCGACCACACGCTCTGGTGTGGTAATGCGATTGGGTCGAGAGGTTGTGTTTTTTGAAAGTCTATTTAAAGCATCAAAGTGGACCTGGGTGTTCGGCTGGCTGTTTCATGCAGGCTTGTTGCTGGTATTGCTTTGTCACTTACGGTATTTCACGGAGCCAGTCTGGTGGTGGGTAGCTCTGTTGGCGCCGTTTAGTCCGTATGCCGGCTTGATGATGTTATTCGGGTTGGCAGGTTTGTTAGCCAGGCGGTTTCTGGTTGATCGTGTTCGTTATATTTCAGCACCGTCAGATTTTCTGATGCTGCTGTTTCTAATGGCCATTGCAGGCTCTGGTTTGGCTATGCGCTACTGGCTGCATGCCGATATTATTCAGGTTAAACGTTTCGCGCTCGATCTATTGTCGTTCGACTTCGGGTATTTGGCGTTCAATCCAGTACTGGCGCTGCATTTGTTGCTCGTTGCTGTCCTGTTGCTGATATTCCCATTCTCCAAACTCTTGCATGCGCCGGGTTTGTTCTTTAGTCCATCACGAAACCAGGTGGATAATCCGCGCGAGCGACGACACGTCGCGGCCTGGGCCAAATCACATGATACCGATAGGGCGGAGAAATCCCGTGGCTAAACCGCCTGAATTTGAAATCGCAGACTTAGGCGACTATGTGTATACACCGCCTGTCATGCCTGACTCAATGGCGCACAGTCAGCCGTATGTGGCCAATGAAACGCACCAGCAAGCCATTGGATTTCCCGGTGAGTTGATTGACAACTGGCAAGAGGTTGCCGTTGAAAAACTTGGCGAGCTAACCAAAAAATATCGTGGCTTACAGGTGTACCTTGATTCGTGTGTTAAGTGTGGTGCGTGTACCGACAAGTGCCACTATTTTCTTGGCACCGGTGATCCGAAAAACATGCCGGTCGCAAGGCAGGACTTATTGCGAAAAGTGTATCGGCGTTACTACACCTTGCCTGGAAAATATTTTCCCAAGCTGGTGGGCGCAGAAGATCTCACTGAAGACGTACTGGACGAGTGGTACAAGTACTACCACCAATGCTCGCAATGTCGTCGGTGTTCTGTTTATTGTCCTTATGGGATTGATACAGCCGAGGTATCCATGGCTGCACGCGAAATCATGGACACGGTGGGCAAGGGGCAGAAGTACTGTAACGAAATTATTGGCAAGGTACATAAAATTGGCAACAATCTGGGTCTGCCAGAAAAAGCGTTGGCTAATACGCTGGAAGGGCTGGAGGAAGATGTGCTGGAGGACGATGGCGTCCCGGTTAAATTTCCGCTGGATGTAAAAGGTGCTGATGTCTTGTTGGTGACACCATCAGCTGACTTTTTCGCAGAGCCTCATATTGATGGCCTGATCGGCTACGCAAAAGTATTTCACCAAGCGGGACTAAGCTGGACAGTATCATCGCATGCATCGGAAGCTGCAAATTTCGGCCTATTCATTGGCAGCTATGACAACATGCAAAAAATGGCTTTGCGTATTCGTGAGGCAGCGTTAGAGCTTGGAGTTAAACGCATCGTATTTGGTGAGTGTGGTCATGCATGGCGAGTTGGGTACAGCTTTTTAAATACCCTGGCAGGGCCGTTTGATTTTCTGGATGCGAATTACCCGGTACCTCAACACATCATTGAAGTCACGCATGAATTGCTGGAACAGGGGCGCATTAAGCTTGACCCTGAAGCCAACGATGATAAGCGCGTGACGTTTCACGATTCTTGTAATGTGGCCCGCGCGTCGCGCATGGGAAGCCAGGCTGGTGGGCAGTTTGTGTTGCCCAGAAATGTGATCAAAGCGGCGTGCAACCATTTTTTTGATATGCGCAGCGATACCATTGGTGAAGCCACCTTTTGCTGCGGTGGCGGCGGTGGCCTTTTAACCGACGACTTAATCGAATTGCGCACCAAAGGTGCATTGCCACGTATGCAGGCACTGAAGGAAGTAAACGAACAACATCAAATTACGCATATGGCAGCAATTTGCGCAATATGTAAAAGTCAGTTCGCGAAAGTGCTGCCTTACTATGGTTTTGAAATGGATCAGATTATTAGTGTGCATCAATTGGTTGGCGATGCATTGGTAATGGATACAGAGCATTAAATCCGGAGTTAACGATGACGACGCCCTCAAGTAAGACAATCAAAGGCGAGCAGCATACGTTACGTAAGTATGCAGACGGAGACACCACATGGAAAAACTGGACTCAACAAATATTTGTTGCCGATGAGTCACACAAATGTCCAACCTATGTAAACCGAACGCCTCCTTGCCAAGGCAGTTGTCCATCGGGTGAGGATATTCGTGGTTGGTTATTGATTGCACGTGGTGTCGAAAAGCCACCAGAAGGAATGACTTGGCAGGAATACGCATTTCGTCGCTCAACCGATGCCAACCCGTTTCCATCTCAAATGGGTCGAGTTTGCCCGGCACCGTGTGAGGCGGGTTGTAATCGAAACGACGTGGATGACTTTGTCGGCATCAATGCGGTCGAGCAATATATTGGCGATACGGCAACAGAAAATGGCTATTCATTTGAAAGCGCTGCGTTAACGTCAGATAAACGTATAGCCATTGTTGGTGGCGGGCCGGCTGGACTGGCTGCAGCCTATCAACTGCGTAGAAAAGGCTATGCCAGTACCATATTCGATGATCACGATGCGCTTGGCGGTATGATGCGCTTCGGTATTCCTGGTTACCGTACACCGCGTGAACATCTTGATGCGGAAATTAATCGTATTCTTGCCATGGGCGACATCGATGTTCAGTTAGGTGTTCGGGTGGGCGAAGATATCAGTATTGAAACGCTTGAAAAGGACTACGATGCCGTGCTTTGGGCGCTGGGTTGCCAAACAGGCCGAGCCTTGCCAGTGGAGGGTGGTGATGCGCCTAATTGTGTTAGCGGTGTAAAGTTTCTTGAAGCATTTAATAAAGGGAATTTGCATGTTGCCAGCGACAAAGTGGTGTGCGTAGGTGGTGGCGATACATCCATTGATGTCGTGTCGGTAGCCAGGCGTCTAGGCAAGATCAACAAGCTTAATGCACAGGAACGTCCTGAATTGGTTGTTCATGGTTACGTGGCGCATGATTCGGCAATGGCTGCATCGCGTATTGGTGCCGATGTCACATTGACTTCATTGTTGCCTCGCACGGCAATGACAGCTGCAGAGCACGAAGTACACGATGCACTTACTGAAGGTGTCACCATCCTCAATGGCGTTATGCCTGTGCGGATTATTACCAACGATGCTGGACGAGCAACAGGCATTGTACTGGCCGAGTGCATCCTTGATAAAGATGGTAGGCCGGAAGTGGTTGAAGGTACCGAGCAGGAAATAGAAGCTGATCTTATTGTTTCGGCAATTGGTCAGGGCGGTAACCTTGAAGGGCTTGAAGCATTGGACAACGGTCGTGGGCTTATCGACAGTGATGGATATTATCAAGTCAAAGATCGCCCCGGCCATTTCGTAGCCGGTGACATCATCCGTCCGCATCTGCTTACCACAGCAATTGGTCAGGCATCGGTTGCTGCCAACACCATCGATTTATTTTTGCAGGGCAAGCAGGTGCAGAAACGTCCGAAGGTGGATGTGCATCACTTCAATCTGTTACAGAAACTTGAAGAATCAAACCTTGCACCCGTAGCAGGCGACAATGAACCACAGTGGGGGACTGATCAATCTGAAGGGGCTGTGCACAATTATGACGATCGTTCGGCACACGAAATTGCTGCCGCTGATGAATTGTTTTTAGGTCACTGGAAAGAAGAAAAACGGAACAAGCGGGAAGAGCGGGTGCCTGAAGGTGAGCAAGTATTAGGTCACTTTGAAGAACGCATGGTACGTCTGACTGATGAACAGGCTATGGCCGAAGCTGGGCGTTGCATGAGTTGTGGCATGTGCTTCGAATGCGACAATTGCATGATCTACTGTCCGCAGGACGCGGTATTTCGCGTTAAGAAAGATAAAAGTACAACCGGCCGGTATGTGGATACCGATTACAGCAAATGCATTGGTTGTCATGTGTGTGCCGATGTCTGTCCATCAGGCTATATTGACATGGGTATGGGTGGGCACTGATCAATGCGCTTTGTGTGCCCATCGCAGGTGCTGTTTCGGTGTGTGCTGCTGTTGCTTGGTATGAGTTTGGCCTTGTCAGGCAGTGCAGCGGAGCCCGGTCCGGTAATTCCTAAAGGCAAGGGCGATCAATGTGTGGCCGATACCGATTTTATGCGTCGTAACCACATGGACCTGATTGTTCATCAGCGCGACGATACGGTTATTCGCGGCATTCGCGACGAGGCTTTTAGTTTGGTTGAATGCGTGGATTGCCATGCCCAAAAAAATGCCAATAATGAGCCTGTGCGAATTGATGCAGAAGGGCAATTCTGTGATAGTTGCCATGCCTATGCGGCGGTTAAAATAGATTGTTTCGGTTGTCATGCTGCTGTTCCGGACTCAGATAAGTCGAAACGTGTTGGTAGCAATCAATGGTTACCCCACAAGCAGTTGCTGGCGTTTAAACCGGCATTGCCACCGGCTCATGACTCATCTCTGCCAATGCAGCTGGACCCAAACCCGAACTTACAGTTGAATACTGTTTTGGAACGAGATCGTAATGAGCTCATCAGCACCAAACCAGAATAACGCACAGATCGCAAGACGCAGCTTTTTACAGCGCTTAGGGTTGCTTGGCGTGGCCGCCGTCGCGGCGCCTGCACTACTGCCAACTGATAGCAATGGCCAGATAACAACGTTGAAGGGTGTATCGGATAAACACCGTTGGGGGCTGTTAATCGATAGCTCAAAATGTGCCGCCGGATGTGATGCCTGTGTGCGCGGCTGCAATGAAGAGCATGGTATTTCAAGTACTGGAAACGATGACACTGATGCACAGTGGATTCGAAAGATCGATTTAAAAGATAATTTGACAGGACAACTGTCGTCACTGCCAATGATGTGCCAACATTGTGATTCTGCCCCTTGTGTTGATGTGTGCCCTACCGGCGCATCATTTAAACGTGCTGACGGTGTTGTATTAGTCAACAAACACACCTGTATTGGCTGTCGGTATTGCGTGATGGCGTGTCCGTATAAAGCCAGGTCGTTTATTCATGAACCACTAACAGATCAAAAATCATGGGCTCCTCGAGGGCAAGGGACCGTTGAGAGTTGTACCTTGTGTGTTCATCGGATAGATGAGGATAACGAGCAACAACCTGCATGCGCAGTAGCGTGTACCGATGAAGCACATAGCGCAATACTGTTTGGTGATCTCAACGATCCGAACAGCGATATAAGCAAAGCCATGGTAGAGCGTCAAGGTTTACAGGTACGGTCAGATTTTGATCTGAACACCGGCGTTCGGTACACAAAGCTGTGAATGCGCTGTGCGATGTTCGAGCTATATGGCATGCTCGAGTAGTGTTATATAAATTGGTAATGCCATGATTGACCACGCTCGCTATGCGACACTAAAACCGCGCGCCTTTAGCTATTGGCTGCTACTGCTGCTTTGCGCTGCAATGGTGGGTATTGGTGGCTACTGTGCACTCGCTATGGAACATGCTGGACATATCATTACTGGCATGAATAACCACATCGTTTGGGGCTTGCCACATGTTTTCGCTGTCTCGTTAATAGTGGCTGCATCGGGTGCTTTAAATGGTGCATCGCTTTCATCTGTGTTTGGCTTGCCCCATTACAAGCCGGTCGCCAGATTATCCGTAATACTGTCAATGTGCTTATTGATTGGTGGATTACTGGTGCTGGTACTCGATTTGGGCAGGCCCGACAGGCTGATCGTTGCTATGACAACGTACAATTTCCGATCGATCTTTGCTTGGAATATCTTTTTATATACCGGCTTTCTGGCTGTTGGGGTCTGTTATTTATGGATGATGATGGAGTCTCGTTTCAATCGACATACGGTGGTGGCTGGTCGTGTGGCTTTTGCGTGGCGAATTGTACTGACCACTGGAACAGGTTGTATTTTCGGATTTCTGGTTGGAAGAAATGCGCTTGACTCAGCCCTGTTGGCACCGCTGTTTATTGCGTTGTCGCTCGTTATGGGAATGGCCGTATTGGTATTGTTCTTTGTGATTCTCGATCGATGGCATTCACCTGTGCTTAACGTGCAATTGTTACAGTCATTACGTCGACTGCAAGTGTGGTTCTTGTTATCGTTAGTGTATTTCTCCGTCGTTCACCATCTAACCAATCTTTATGCAACGGAGCATCATCTGGTTGAACGCCATACCTTAACAGGCGATCTGTCCGGGGTGTTCTGGTTGGGGCATATTCTGGTAGGTGTTTTACTGCCTTTGAGTCTGTTAACTATTCGTTCAATAAATGTCGGCGAAATCAGTCGGCTCGTTATCAGCGCTTTGCTCTCGTTGATTGGTGCAATGGCGCTGCTGTATGTGGTCATTATCGGATCGCAAAGCACGCCACAAACGTTGTTTCCGGGAAAAACCGTGCTCAACAGTCAATTTGGTGATGCCGGGTTTTCGGCGTACCAGCCCAGTATTTGGGAATGGGGATTAGGCGGTGGTGGTATAGCAGTGGCGTTGCTTTTGTGCCTTATGTTATTGCGAATTCTGCCCTTATTACCGGAAAGATTACCGGAAATACCAACCCGTCCAGACAGGTCTGAAAAGTGACATCGCCGACGCACCCAGCGACAAGCTACGCAGGACATTTTATTTCAGCGCCATGGCGATCAAGTGGAAAAACCATGCTCAGCATGGGATTGGCACGGGCTGTTTCTCGTCGTGCTATTAGCGTGCAGACCTTTAAAAAAGGCCCTGACTATATTGACCCGCTGTGGCTCAAAGCCGCTAGCTACAATCCGTGTTATAACCTTGACCCGTATTTGCAAAGCAATGAGGAGCTGCTTAGAACGTACCACTCTCACATGGACGAAATGATGCTGGTGGAGGGTACCATGGGTTTGCACGACGGCTTAGCGCTCGACGGTTCTGACAGTAACGGGGCCATTGCAAAAAACCTTGGCTTGCCTGTGTTATTGGTGATTGATTGCCGAGGGATGCATCGCACAATTGCGTCCCTCATCAATGGCATTGTGCAATTTGATCCTGACATTGCCTTCTCCGGAGTCATTCTTAATAACATTCGCTCGACGCGTCACAGCAGCAAAATCGAAGCTGCCATCAACGAGTACTGTGACGTGAACGTCTTGGGCGTTTTACCAGAAGTTCCAGCGTTACAGGTTGATGAGCGCGAACTTGGACTAATACCGGCCCCAGACTTTCCACAGACAAATGAGCACATCGACACCGTGGCGAATTTGGTAGAAGCTTCGTGCGATCTGGCAAAACTGTGCGAAAAGAACAACAGGCGGCATGATCTTTTGTCATTTGAAAGCAAACAGGGCGAAAATAATGCACTCACCAGCGGTTTGCTTCGTATTGCCATTGCACAGGATGAAGCGTTCCATTTTTACTACGAGGATGATCTGGAGACACTGCGCGCTCGTGGTGTTTGCCTGGTACCGTTCTCTCCACTACGAGATCCCTTTCCGTCCGAAGTTGATGGTGCGTTAATTGGTGGCGGATTTCCCGAACGTCATGGTGCCGCGCTTGCAGCCAATCAATTGTGTCGCGCTGGTCTGGCTGAAGCGATTGCGAACGGGTTACCCGTACGCGCTGAATGTGCTGGTTTGATGTATTTGTGCCAATCGATAGAGATGGACAATGTCGTTTGGCAAATGGTGGCGGCAATTGATGGGGTTGTTACCATGCACAAATCTCCACAGGGGCGCGGATATATGAACCTAACCCACAACCGGCCTGGTGCATATCAGAATGCGCACCGGTTAGTTGAAGCTTCGTGTGCTCCAGAAAGTGCGCGGAAAAGTGCTCCAATAACTTTGCCTGCGCACGAGTTTCATCACTCCCAAATCACCTTTCAAACCACTCCGGAATATGCGTATCGAGTCACAAGGGGGCATGGAGTCGATGCCGAGCACGATGGCGTGTGTGTCAACAACGTCGTTGCCAGTTATGCGCATTTTCGCCATACTGAAGTAACGCCATGGGTAGACTGGTTTTTAAGCAGTGTTCAACGTTCGAAACAGGAGGTCGTAAAAACGCATAATCATGTTTAAAGTGACCAAAGCGGCCGGTGCCGAACTAAAGCGAAACATGCAGCATCATGATTTTGATGATATGCCGCTGCGAGTGGCAGCGCAACGTATCGCAGACGGCTCATTTGAGTACCAGATGGGTTTTGATGAAGCAGGTCCGGGGGATACCATGGTGTCAACTGGTGGTATTGATGTGGTGATAGCAAAGGAACATCAAGTATTGCTGAACGGGACGGAACTGGACTACGTCGAGCTCGAGGAAGGTGGTTTACACTTTATCTTTAAAAACCCAAACGACCCAACGTACGTTGCTCCCGTAGAAGCGGAAGAGAATAATTCATCCAAAGCAGATGGAAGGTAGCGTGTCTACATCACCTGACTATCGCGTCAGACGTGGTGAGATTTCGGCCTACGGGCGCGCATTGGTGTCTGCAAAGCGGTTACGCTCGCTATATTTTTTCGTTACCTGCGGATTCGTAACGTTACTACTTCTATTAGTGTTTTTAGCCTATTGGCCTATCCCACGCGGTATGCTTCTGGCAGCTGTTGCTGTTCTAATTGTGTTGACTGTCATATCCCTGTCGTTTGTTTATCAATACACTAATCGACATTTTATCGAACCTGATCTCGCGTTTCGAAAGTGGCTACAACAAGTGTGTGATGGCGATCTGGACGCTAGGATTGGATTGGATGAAAATCATAGGCACTACAAAGAACTTAATTTCCACACAACCAACCTTGCCACCTCGCTGCTGCGGCTTTCCGACAATATGGATTCGCTGGTTGAATCGCAGACAAAAAAATTAAGTGAACAAAAAAGGGTGATGGAGTTGCTCTTTAAACTTACGGCAGACGTGGCGAATGAATCTGAAGATGAAGCCGCGTATGAAACAGTGTGTCAGTATTTAGCCGAATGGTTTGAAACGGCACGGGTAAGTTGTTATGAAGTATTACCAAATGAAAACGAGCTACGTTGTGTTGCGAGCAGCTGTGTTGGTGATATAACCAATATTTCAGAAGCAGACAGGTTTGGTGACATCAGCGTTGCAAGTATCACGCGCGATCAAGTTCCAAAGCAAATTTCGACTATTGCATCAGACAGCACTGCAGATCTAAACCAGGTATGGATACCCTTTTTTGCAGGCGATCAAAAAGCAGGGGTATTGATCATTGAAAGGCATACGCGAGGCGAAACCGAAAATGGTGAAACCAAAAGAGTGTTAACCACCGTATCTGAACAACTGAGTTTATTGTGCAGTAAGCACCGTGTTCAAAAGCAAGTTTTGGATGCCAGGTTGAGTCGTGATCGAAATGAACTTGCGGCTGAAATACATGACTCTCTGGCTCAAACTCTACTCGCCTTGCGTTACCAGGCCACACTCCTGAGTGAGAAGTTAAAGTCGCAAAAAGAGGAAGATACTTATCAGGATGTGCTTAAAATCAACGGCGCCATTGAAGAGGCTAACGAAGAAGTACGAGGCTTGATCCGTGAATACCGTAGTCCGTTGGCTGAACACCGTTATGCTGATTCATTGCAAGTGGTCATTGATCAGTTCAGTAAAACCAGCGGTGTGGCTGTTTTTTTTCAGTCGGACGATCCGCAGATTCGATTTACGCCGCGTGAAGAATCAGCCTTGCAGCGAATTATAGGAGAAGCTTTAAACAATACACATAAGTATGCCAAGGCGACTATGGTTCGCGTGTATCTGAAAATCAAGTCGTCGGGAGTGCGTAGTATTCTGATTGAAGATGATGGTATTGGATTCGATCAGTCGTTGCTGACGGGGTCGGAAACTAATCTATCCAACGATAGTGGCGAGCAAATCGGCTTGACTATTATGCAGGAGCGAGCGTTAGGCATTGGCGCCAGGCTCATTATCGATTCGGAGCGTGGAGAGGGCACTCGTATAATAATTTCAATGCCACCACTCATTGAGCAACGTAGAGATACGGCATGAACGATAGTGATCTGAGTGTAGTGATAATTGATGATCACGCGTTGTTTCGAAATGGTTTACAGCAATTATTGACCAGCCGCGATATAAATGTTGTCGGTATGACTGGCAATCCGACTGAAGCAATCGATTTGATCAATCATACTGAGCCTGATGTGGTATTGCTGGATTTACGCATGAAGGAACTAAGTGGTCTTGAGGTGCTGGTAAAAATTAAGGATGTCATGCCAACGCAGTGTGTAGTCATACTAACTACGAGCGTTGAAGAGCAAGATTTATTGGAAGCTCTGAGGCTTGGGGCGATGGGCTACTTGTTAAAAGACATGGAAATCGATGTACTGGACCAGCTTTTAAAACAGGCCAAAAGCGGTGAAACGGTAGTGGCACCTGATCTCACCAGTTTGCTTGCCCGCGCTGTTGTTTCAAAAGACGAAAAGCCAAGTCCGTCTGCGACTGATGCTTACAATTTGACACCTCGTGAAATGGATATATTGCGTCATATCGCTCAAGGGCAGAGTAATAAAGACATCGCGTCGGCATTGGGTATTGTTGATGGTACCGTAAAACTCCACGTGCGAGCTGTATTAAAAAAACTAAAGGTACAATCGCGAGTACAGGCTGCCGTACTGGCTATTTCTGAAAATATGTTTGATGATCTTAATAGTGAAGAGTGAGCATTGAACCGTAAATAATTCGGAGGATTATATGAAAAAGCTATTAACTTTAATTTTAGTTACTGTTGTTGGCATGGGTACGCTATTCAATACACTTATCGCCGCCGACGACGCAGCAATGCACAAAGTCGCTATTCATGTTGACGAGAACGATCCAGCGCGTATGAATATGGCGTTAAACAACGTCGCGAATGTCAATAAGTACTACGAGTCTATTGGAGAATCAGTGGAGATCGAATTGGTAGCCTATGGGCCAGGGTTGCATATGTTTCGCTCAGATACATCACCAGTGAAGGACCGAATCTCAGTACTGTCGCTGGAGATTGATAACCTTACCTTTTCCGCATGCGGCAATACACACAATGCCATGCAAAAAAAAGCAGGCAAAGATATCGTTCTGATTGATGAAGCCAATGTCGTGCCCTCTGGTGTTGTGCAGCTCATTACATTGCAAGAACAAGGTTATGCTTACGTCCGCCCATAGCTGACACGTGCTAAAGACGCCGTAAATGCACCAATGAGGAGCGTACGTTGCTTAGATTAAAAATCCCACCGCCGGTGGTGGGGTTGACAGTTGGTTTGACTATTTACCTGTTACATCAGCTCACACCCTCATTAATAATTGAAGCTGCTGTATTAAAATATGTGGCTTACTTTTTTATCTGTATTGGCATTATTATAGAATTTTGGTCGGTTTGGTTATTCATTCGCGCTCGAACCACAGTTAACCCGTTAAAGCCCGAGAAAAGTAAAGCGTTAGTGGCAAGCGGTATGTATAAATATACTCGCAATCCAATGTATCTTGGCATGCTGTTACTGCTTATCGGGTGGACCATCTGGCTTGGTAATCCAGTTGGTCTACCCATGTTGTTTATCTTTGTCTGGTACTTGACACAGTTTCAGATCAAACCAGAAGAGCAGGCTTTGGCGGAACTATTTGGTGAGCAATACAATGACTACATGCAACGGGTTCGCCGATGGCTTTAAGCGAGTACTGAACATTTCAGCAAATGAGCTACTGCTTTTCCTCACCGGTATCCGGCGCAAGTTTATCGAATAGCTCACCAAGCAGAAACCAAAAGAATTCGTCACCTTGGTAGCCATGTAATCGACCTAACTCGCGATTATCCTGAACTAAAATAAACGTCGGAGTCAGCGATTCAGTTTTCAAGTGCGAAAGATCATCGGGCCAGCCTTCATCAATATTAATGCGGCGTAGCGGTGCAATGATACCTTCTGATGTTTTGGGGTAAATAGGTGCGATTTCAGCGTTAAACCGTTTGCAGTAGGGGCAGCTTGTTTCCTCAACCATGATCAGTTGAGTATTTGCAGCAACAGCGGTTTGGGATAACAGCGATATCCACAGGCAGAAAAAGGTCGAAGCTATTACAGTTTTTCCAAACTGGATATTGTCGGCCCATGATTTACCGGTCCACATTATACTAGCCCTCGATATAGCTAACATTCCTACGTATGTCATGCTTACGTATATTCGTTCTTACGTAGCTGTTTTGAGTATGACCAAGCCAGTTTAGTTTCATGAACATAGTATACAATCAGTGGCTTGCATGTTTTGGAAACATAGTGTAATTGTTGATAGTGTTCCCACTGTATATTCAAGGAGTCTGAAATTGAAAGCACTCCCATTTTTTCTGCTTCTTCTTCTCCCTTTATGGCTATCGGCCGCCGACACTGACGATATAGGCGAAGGCGGTCTGCACACCCAAGATTGGTTTACGATTAGTTTCAAAGACATTGCTGAAGATATCAGCGATGCAAAAGCTGAAAACAAGCGGTTAGCCATTGTATTCGAGCAATACGCCTGCATTTACTGTAGAAAAATGCACGAGGTCATTTTAGCTGATCCGCTAATCAGTAACTATGTTCAGGACAACTTCAATATCGTGCAGTTAAATCTGTTTGGTTCCGAGGAAGTCACTGACCTAGACGGTGAAGTGCTCAGTGAAAAAGACGCTGCACTTAAGTGGGGCGTTATGTTTACCCCAACCATACTATTTATGCCTGAGGACGTACCAGAAGGGCAATCCAATGCGCTGCAAGCGGCTGTTGCGGCACTGCCCGGTGGATTTGGTAAACAAACCTTTCTGCACACGTTTGAATGGGTTCGGCAGAAAGGGTATGAAGGTGACGAGCATTTGCAAAAATACCATGCGCGAAAATTGAAGGAAGCGATGTAGTAACACGTTAGCCTGCTTTGCCGTTAGAGCGTGTTCTGACTCTCACTTCGCTGTCAATTTGGTCTGTGAAGCACATAATCAGTATGAAAAGGGCCTATTTTTTCCTGGCTAAACGAAATGCTGTCCATTTGAATGCTGATTGGCCTATCGGACCCGCACTTCCTTGTTGTAAGCTTGACTGGAGGCGCATTTTTCCAGCATTGCACTATCATTGTTCTAGCATTGGTCATTTCTAGTGTTGATCAATTCTAGTGTTGGTCAATAACTGCAGTGTTTTGCTGGTAATGCTCTTACGTGCAGATAGCAATCAATACCGATTGAACGCGCATTCGTTAATCAATCTAAAGTCAAATCATAGATAAAGTAAATACTCTAGGAGAATCAAACAAAATGACGAGAAGAACGTTTTTAACCAGAGGTGCGGCCGGACTTGGTTTGGCCACCGCTGCCGGTACTGGAATCATTTCTGCACCCGCCATTGCGCAAAGCAAAACCAAATTGACCATAGTGTCAACGTGGCCGCGTGATTTCCCTGGTTTGGGATTGAGTGCACAACGACTGGCTGCCCGAATCGGCGATTTGTCTGAAGGAAAAATTGAGGTTGAGTACTTTGCAGCCGGAGAACGAGTTGGCGCGTTTGATTCTTTTGATGAGGTTGCATCTGGAAACTCTCAGGCCTACATCGCTGCAGATTACTACTGGAAAGGCAAGCACCCAGGTTTTGCCTACTTCACGTCTGTACCGTTTGGAATGACAAATCTTGAATGGAACGCCTGGATCAAGTTTAAGGGTGGCCAGGAACTTTGGGATGAACTGTCGGGAGAGTACGGTCTGAAGGCCTACACTTGCGGTGGCACCGGTACACAGATGGGTGGTTGGTTTAACAAAGAAATTGAATCCGCTGATGACCTTAAAGGTCTTAAAATGCGTATCCCCGGTCTTGGCGGAGACGTTATGGCTAAGTTGGGTGCATCACCTGTTTCACTTCCCGGCGGTCAGATTTATGAGAACCTGGTTTCTGGTGCAATCGACGCTACCGAGTGGGTTGGTCCGTACAACGATTACTTTATGAAGTTTTATGAAGCCGCTAAATATTATTACTCACCAGGTATGCATGAGCCTGGCGGTGGTCTTGCGTTCGGTATGAACAAAGAATGGTTCGAAAAGCTATCCAATTGGGAAAAGCTTGTTATTGAAACCGCTTGTATGGAAGAGAACGCAGCACAGCCTGAAGAAGCCGTTGCGAACAACGGCGAATTCCTGAACAAAATGGTTGACGACAACGGTGTAGAACTGCGTGAATTCAACGATGACGTTTACGATGCATTCGGCGAAGCTGCAGCGGAAGTATTCGAAGAAACGCGCGACCACAGTGAACTTGCTACAAAGATAGATGACAGTTTTCAGACCAATCTGCGTGAAATGGGAGCGTATCTGAAAATTGCAGAAGTTGGATTCTCCAATCAGCGCAACCGCGTATTGGATATTTAGATTATCTATAGCAGTTAGTATGACTACGCAAGAAGCGGAACAGCTTGTTCCGCTTCTTTTTTTGCGTGGTGGAAACTACTTTGTAACGCAGGTATTAGGACTTAAGTGTCTTTCACGAAGTGACAATAACCATCATTTAATTTGAGTGATTTCGACACGGCGATTACGTGCTCGACCCTGTTCGGTCGCGTTACTTACCATCGGTCTTGTTTCACCATAGGCACGGCCGGTAAAGCGCGATTTAGCAACGCCATTTTGAGTCAGAAAATTAGCCACCGCAACAACGCGTTGTCGCGACAAATCCAGATTGTATCCATCGTCCCCCCGATCGTCTGTGTGTGCACTGATCTGAATTCTGACATTCTGGAACTTGATCAACTCGTTAGCCGCCTTCTTGAGAATACGTTTTGCGCCTGCAGTAAGCTGAGCGGAGCCAGTTTCAAAATTAACACCTTCTAAAACACCATTAAAAATTTCGCAACCATCAACACCTATTGGTTTTCCGGGTATGCTGCCCGGACACTTGTCCAGATTATTGGTTACGCCATCGGCATCATCGTCGTTGCTGACAACGGGTCGAGGAGCTGGCTTCGGAGCAGGCTTAGGCTCAGGGGCAGGCTTAGGCACAACGGCAGGCTCGCGCGCAATCACTTTTGGAGCTACGACAGGTTCTGGTACTGGCTTTGGTTGTTCAATTGTTGAATCACTTGATTTGCCAAACCGGTACAGCACACCGAGCTGGGCGTATCGAGCGTCTCCATCAAAAGCGATCAGTTCCGCGCGTAAACCCAAACCATTATCCAACGCGTACTCAGCGCCAAGGCCAAGCAGAAAGTGCATTGAGTTAGATTGCTCAAATATAATCGTGTCAGATGAATTACTTAAAAATCCAATCCCGCCTCTTACATAGGCAGCAAGCCCAGCCCGCTTGATAAATGCCAGCTGATCGTCGTAGGATGTTAAGTAAGCCAGCACGCTTGCCCCGACAATTTGATAGCTAATGCTATCTTCAACTGTAGTATTAGCGCGTTCCTGCAAGCCTGCTTCACCAAGCGTAGTGAAATGCAGCTCACCAGTTAGCCGTTTCGAGAAATCCATTCCCAAGGCTAATTGCAGGCCAGTGCTGCTACTCTGTGTTACATCCCACCGGGTACCTTCAGTTTCCGGATTCAAATTACTGACACCAAAACCACCCGCTATATAGGTAGTGCGGACAAACTCCTGTTCTCTTTCATCCTGTGCTTGAGCATCGGAGTAGGGTGGTAACAACATGACTATGATCAAATACGGCAATGTCGATCTGAGCATAGGAAAAGTTGATTTTCGGGTAGCGGCATTAACCCGACCAGGTACCGTTTGTCGTTGCCTCAGTCTTTTAATGATAAGGCAAACTATTGAGAGTAACGACATTAATACGAACAACAGATCGATCCCGCGATCAGTATCGGTGGATAAAGAACAGCCAATACCGTTTCCAAAAATGCCGGTTTTCACTGCAACTTCACCTTCGGCTTCCTGGAAGTTTGGAATGTCGTTGCCGTCTGTGTCAGGCAAGGCAGCACCTAAAGATAGCGCATTACCAGGATTATCTGCGTATCCATCGCCGTCAGCATCCGGGTCGAATCTATCAACTATGCCGTCAAAATCCTGATCTGGCCCGCTAACAAAATCACTGTCGACCGAATCATCTATACCATCCATGTCGTCATCGATTCCACCGGTTGAGTCAACATCGGCC
>CALIMV010000404.1 GCA_938045275.1 uncultured Granulosicoccaceae bacterium | reverse complement strand
GGTGTAATGATTGCTTCCCATTCAGCCTCGTGGCGCAGCTTTGCCTTGGTGTCATCAAACAGCATTTCAACCCGTACGGCCAGGCCGGCTTGTAGTTTTTTACCTGTTGCAGATGCGCCGATGTCAGCAGCATAGTTAACTCCGGGATCGAGATATCGCACTTGTACATTATCAGCGATTTGCGGTGCAACAGCGCTTTCGTTTGCCGCAAGCTCTATTGGCGCATCAGCTGTTTTTGCATCTGAATCGTTGGCTGAGCCAGCATTTGCTGCTGTGCGTTTTTCATCGGTTGTGAGCTGACTGATTTGTTCTCTTGTTAACGGGCCAGGCAAATAAGACATAGCCCATCTTGTTCCAAACAACTGAGGTGCCGGTGCTTTGGTGGAATGCAACACGAACTGCCGTTTATCCAAAGCTGAAATTGTGTCACCCAAGGCTTTGATATCGACCGAGCCATCAGAAGCACTCATACCATCGAGTAGCCGTTGTTTGTCTTGGTCAGTTTGCAAGCGGCCAATCATCCAGGTACCGGCATTTGATATGGCTTTGTAGTCTATATCGACCGGGTTCTGTGTAGAAAGCACCAGACCAACACCAAATGCGCGGGCTTGTTTGAGGATAGTCAGAATCGGTTTTTTTGAAGGTGGTGAGCCAATGGGAGGCACATAGCCAAACACTTCATCCATGTACACCAATGCTCGTAAATCACTTGTGCCGGATTGCCTACGCATCCACGTAACCATTTTGGACAATAGCAGTGTCACAACAAACTGGCGCTCCTCGTCACTTAAGTGCGAAAGAGACACGACAGCTGATTGAGGCTTACCGTCATCGCCGTAAAGCATTTTTTGTATGTCTAATTCTGGTCCTTCTGTCCAACTGCTAAACGACGGTGAGGCAGCCAGACCATTCAACTTCATGGCGAGCTTAACCCGATCGCCAGGTGGATAAAACGAGTCAAGGTCAATCACGCCTAATTTACGCATGGGGGGTTGTTGCACCAAGCCAATTAGCATACCCAAATCGAGATTTTTACCTTGAGACCAATAGTGATTAATAATGTTTGATAACAATATGTGTTCGCGACTGCTTAATGGATCTGATTCAATACCGACCAAAGCAAGTAGTGACGATGCATAGCCTTCAATTTCATCTTGCATCGATTCCTGGTCGCTACCATCTTCAGGCGCGTTTAACGAGCCGATTATGTTGAGTGGAATACCAGCATTCGAACCGGGTGTGTAGATTGAAAAATCGACGGTATCGTGCAGCTTTTGAATACGCGCAGGTTCAATACCAGACCCAGCAAGCCCGGATTTCCAAAGCTCTGCTTTATCAAACGCCGCGGTTGCTGCATCGCCGTCAGCTTCCGAATCGCTAATCCATGGGATAAAGTCGGTTGGCAGCAGGTTCGGAAACGACAACAACAAATTGCCCATATCGCCTTTAGGGTCGATGATGAGCGTTGGGATACCAGAGAGCAGGGCCTCTTCGAGCATAACAACACCCAAACCTGTTTTCCCGGAGCCTGTCATGCCAACGATGACGCCATGGGTGGTCAGATTTGCTGAATCATAAAAAACGGGTGCATCGTTCTCTGGGCTGGTACCCAGATACAGATGACCTTTTGGGGTATCGATGCTCATGATTTTTCAATTAACCTGATTGGATGATCTAAACGTGGGCATACTATAGCAATTAGTGCACTGGTTTTCTGCTCCGGTGGCTTGGCTGCGCACCGGGAATGGCCGCGTTGTAAACAGGCTCAGGTTTCAAATGATGGGAAAACCGGCAGTAAAGTTTGTATCATGTCTTGCGCCATTTTGATCTTGTTGGCTTTAGAAAGACCGTTTCCAACAGGCCCGTCAACAAACAGATTGGCTAAACCATGCACAGCTGACCAGGCCAGTAATTCTTCGCTGCTGAAGCTGTTCGGATCAGAATCCTTAATGGTGTCAGCAAACCCGCCTTTAAGATGTGCGCTAAGCCCATTGGCTGCATCTACGTAGTTTTCATCATTCGCATAGATAGTTTCATCGTTCCACATTGCGCGAAAAAAGGCTGGATTGTCGAGGGCAAACTCAATATACGCCAACCCGACTGCTGCAAACGCATTGTCGTTATTTCTACTCGCCGCCGTATGTGCTGTCTCCATGGTTTCGGATAACCTGCGAAGCGCTCTGGCCGCAAATGCGGTCATTAAGGAACGCTTGTCCGAATAGTGCCTGAATGCCGATGATGGGGACACGCCGACTAATTTCGCGCACGCTCGCAGAGTTACCGCCTCCAGACCAAATTTGCTGGCAATCTCGTCAACGGCATTAACCAGAGACTCGGCAAGGTTGCCATGATGGTATTTGCTTTTGACTTTTTTCATACTCACACACGTATTTGCATTCAATGTGAACATTATTCACTTTTTTTTCTGAAAATGCTTGTATTTCAGTCTGAAATCTGTAATATACATGTGAACAGTGATCACATTGATCGATTTTGAAGCGAATTCCGGTGTAAATCGGTCACTGTTACCGTGAAAACGCTTCTTCAAGCAATCTTGCAAGAGGAGAAAACATATGTCGTCTTCGAGTGGAACAACGGTAAATCAGTCTAATGATCGATCGTGGGGTCCATGCCGAGCTGGTCACGCTGGTAAAGGAAACTGGACTGGTTTGAACATCGCTGTCATGGTCGCATCGTTTGTATTTTTCTGGCCGATAGGGCTGGTGGTGCTTTACTGGATACTGACAGGTAGAAACGTAAAAGACCTTCCTGGGGCCATAAAGCAAAAATGGGACGATTTGCGCGGCAACTCGCACAGCTTTTCCAAACACAGTGGCAACGTTGTGTTTAACGAGTTTCAGCAAACTCAATACGATCGCATTAATGAAATTAAGCATGAGATCAAAATGCGTTCGGAGCGGTTTAATGAATTTCGTGCCGATGCCAAGCGTCGTGCGGACAAAGAAGAGTTTGATCGGTTTATGGCCAATTCTCCTGGGTAGGGTAGGCTTTTACTATTTTACCCCGTGGCCTCTGAGTAACCATACTGCGACCATGTCATTTATATGCGTGGTCGCAAGTTTACCCAATACGTTGCAGTGCAGATGACTGCATCGTTTTCCAATCAGTGATCGGAGCTGAAGTCAGTTATCTTGTAGAAACTGTGGTTCGGATTTGTGTTCCAGATTGTGCGGCTAAAATATACGAAACTGTATATTTCGAGCAATTCTGAGGAAAGCCTGTTCTCCGATACTCTTTCTCATCGAGATGCAGACTGTATCTCATCGATTTTTACGTTTAATTTAATCAATTTGATGATTGAACATTAAAATAGGGAATAACGATGAAACTAGCATACAGATTAGCCGCAGTTGGGATTTTACTTAGTATTCTAACCGTTGGTTTTGCCTCAGCCATGATCCCCAAAGACAGTCTGAAGACCAATTTGTTTCCAGACATAGGTATTTCATCTCAAGTGCTATCGGACATAGATAATGGCAAGTTTATTGTTGGCACAGATGATCCCGAATTCACTGAAAGTAATGATAAATCCGTACCTCTTACGCAGAGCTATCAGCAGCTGCGTGGAAAGCATTTAATCTAACTAGTTGAGTCGAAGTCGACTATCTCTTCTGAGACTGATTCGCAAATACCGGCTACTTATCGAACAATGTTTATGTGCTGGCAGACAGCGTCGGTGATCGATTCAAAAGATCGAATCGGCAAAAATGTTATCAGGTTTTCTTGCCTTGTTTAAATTGGGTGTGTTGATCAGTAATTTCATACCAGGGGGCAGTTGAGTCGGTATGAATGTGATATTGGTTCTGGCATGTAAAAGGGGTATCAATGGTGCCTAGCCTAACTCGTTTAATTCCGGGAATACTTGCCTTGGCGCTGTAGAGCGCGCTGCCACATTCAATGCAGAAGGCTCGGATTTTGTCTTTACTGGATAAAAATTCCTTTATGTACTGTGTGCCCTCAAAGTGTAATTCGCTGGTGTTCAATGGGCTGTTTGTAGCAAACGCTACACCTTGTGCTTTTCGGCATTGTGAGCAGTGGCACATGCAAAGCTCGTCAATTTCACCATCATATTCAAAGCGTACTTTTCTGCACAGGCAACTACCTCGAAGCATATTGGTTTGATCTCTGCGGTTTTAACAATAGTATTAATTGGTTTGTTGGCTAATCTCACCTTTACCATTACCCAACAACATATGATGCTCAATGCCTGAG